>CADEFY010000195.1 GCA_902826705.1 uncultured bacterium | reverse complement strand
GGGGCCGCTCGCTGCTCGACCGCTGCGCCCGCAGCGGCGCATCGGCGGCCACGTTCGAAGCGGCCCGTCAGCATCTGCTCGACGGCCCTGCGGCCCTGCGCCAGCACCTGCGGGTGCTCGTGCACGGCGAGGATCTGCAGATGCACCCGCCGCTCGGGCTGCTGGCGGCGCGCCGCGTCCGCGGATCGGGTCTTGGCCCCGGAGCCCCGACGGCGTAACGTCGCGACGGGTCCCCCCGGCCCGATCCTCGGATCCGACGTCCTCGGAGGGCCCCGCCGTGCCTCTCGATCCCGAACGCGATGCCGATCCCGATGCGAGATCGGAGCGAGAGCGCCAGAAGTTCCGCGCGATCTTCGACGCAGAGCCCCATCCCGTGATGGTGCTCACCCGCGACAACCGATTGGTCGAATGCAATGCCGCGGCGCGCCGGATGCTGGGAGAGCCCACGCCGTTCGGGCACGACCTGCTCGAGGACGTACTGCCGCAGCACCTCGAGACGGCGCGCACTGCGCACGCGCGCGCGCTCGCCGGCGAGCCGACGCCCATGCGCATCCAGGTGCGCACGCCGGACGGGACGCTGCGCTGGGTGCACAGCGTGCTCGCACCTGTCCGTGGCGCGGACGGGACCGTGGAGCAGTTGGTGGTGATCGCACGCGATGTGACCGCAGAGGTCCAGCAGCAGGCCGAGTTGAACGAGAAGGTCGAACTGCTCGAGACGATCCTCGCGCACATCCCGGTCATGATCGCCAAGCTCGACGCCAACGCCACGCCCACGTACTTCAATCGGGAGATGGAGCGCGTCATGGGCTGGAATGCCGACGCGGCCGCAGCGCAACCGGACTTCCATGAGCAGACGCACCCCGACCCCGAGGACCATGCCGAGGTGATGCGGTTCATCGCTCGCGGCGACTCCACCTGGACGCACTTCCGGCCGCGGGCGCGCGACGGCCGGGAGGTCGATTCGCTCTGGTTCGGCCGGCGCCTCGCCGACGGCAGCCTGCTGGCGATCGGCCAGGACCTCACGGACCGTCTGCAGCTCGAGCAGCAGTTGCTGCAGTCCCAGCGCCTCGACAGCATCGGACGACTGAGTGGCGGCGTCGCGCACGACTTCAACAACCTGCTCACCGTGATCCTCGGCTACAGCGAGATGCTCGCGGGCACCATGAACACGCGGCATCCCGGCCGCGAGATGCTCGAGGAGATCCGCCGTTCAGCCACGCGCGCCCGCGATCTCACGTCCCAGTTGCTCGCGTTCGCGCGACGCCAGGTGATCCGGCCGCGGCGGCTCGAGCTCGATGATCTCGTGCGGGACTCCGAACGCATGCTGCGGCGGTTGATCGGCGAGGACATCCACCTGTCCCTCGATCTGGCCTCGGGTGGTCATCTCGTGCGCGTCGATCCGGCGCAGATGGAGCAGGTCCTGCTCAATCTGGCCATCAACGCGCGGGACGCCATGCCGCGCGGCGGCCGGCTCACGATCGAGACCGCCTCGGTGATGCTCGATGAGACCTATGCCGCGCACCATGATGAGGTCCGCGCGGGCCCGTACGTCTGCCTCGTGGTCAGTGACATCGGCGAGGGCATGAGCACGGCCACGCTGGCGCGCATCTTCGAACCCTTCTTCACGACCAAGCAGGCCGGGCGCGGCACCGGATTGGGCCTGGCCACCGTGTACGGCATCGTGCGGCAGTCGGGCGGGCACATCTTCGTCTACTCCGAGCCCGGTGTGGGCACCACGTTCAAGGTGTTCATCCCGGAGGCGTTCGGCGTCGACGCGGAGGCCGAGCCCGCCGCGCGCGGCATGCCCATCGACCTGCGCGGCGACGAGCCGATCCTGGTCGTGGAGGACGAGGCGCAGGTGCGTGCGCTGACCGCGCGGATCCTGCGTGAAGCGGGCTACCAGGTGACCGAGGCGGCGAGCGCTCACGAGGCGCTCGAGCTCGCCGAGGTGGCGTCCGAAGCGCCGCGGCTGCTGCTCACCGACGTGATCATGCCGGGCATGAGCGGTCGCGACCTCGCGAACCATCTGCAGCGGCGCTGGCCGAGCCTGCGCGTCGTGTATGCCTCGGGCTACACGCACAACACGATCGTGCATCACGGCGTGCTCGACGCGGGCGTGGAGTTCCTGGGCAAGCCGTTCACGCCGGCCCAGCTCCTCGCCAAGGTGCGCGAGCAGCTCAGCAGCTCCGCCTGGCCGTGAGGGTGTGAGCCCTCAGCCGGCCGGAGCCTCGATGACGCGGTGATGCGGCTCGAGCGCCGCGCGCGCGCGCGGCAGATCCGCGGATCGCACGAGCAGCACGTCGGTGTCGTGCGTGCTCACCACGAACACCGGGATCCGGGCCGCGGCGAGCGGCGCCGTGAGGCCGTGCACGATGCCGGTCAGTTCGAACGGGATCGGGCCCTCGAGGACGAACGCGCGCCACGGGCCCTCCCAGCGCTCGACCGAGGGCGGCAGGTCGTCGACCGGGCAGACGAGCGAGAGCTCGTCGGGCGTGCGGGTGAGGCTCCAGAACGTCGGGCTCGCGTGGAACACCCATGCAGGCAGCGCCGCGTCGGGAGCGAACCGGCAGATCGCGAGCGACCACGGCATCAGGCGCAGGGCGCGGCTCACGGGAACTGCACGTCCCCCTCGTCATCCAGCACTTCGATCGCCTGACAGGGGCAGGCCTCGGCGGCCTCGACGAGCTTCTCGAAGGGCTCGGCCTCGGCGTCGAGCACCATGGCCTTGCCGCGGGCATCCAGGGCGAACACGGCCGGCGCGATCTCGACGCACTGGGCGTTGCCGCAGCAATGCTGCTGATGGATGCGCAACTGCATGGGTGGCCTCTCCTCGTCGCGTGGGTCGGGCATGGTGCGGGATGCAGCCTTGGCCGGCAAGCAGCGCGCGGTTGGCAGCGGTGGCGCCGCCTGCAGGGCGTCGCTACAGTCGCTGCTCCCGTCCACCCATCGGCATCCCCCGCACAGGAATCCACCATGGATCCGCTCACCCAGTACCTCGAGCAGCACCAGGAGCACTTCCTCCGCCAGCTGCAGGACACGCTGCGCATCCCTTCGGTGAGCGCGCAGCCGCAGCACAAGGGCGACGTGCGCGCCTGTGCCGAGCATCTGGTGCAGCACCTCACGCGCATCGGGCTCACGCGTGCCGAGGTCGTGGACACCGCCGGACACCCGGTGGTGTACGGCGAGTGGCTCGGCGCACCCGGTGCACCGACAGCGCTCATCTACGGCCACTACGACGTGCAGCCGGTCGAGCCGCTCGAACTGTGGAAGACGCCGCCGTTCGAGCCGGTCATCGCGGACGGCAAGCTGATCGCGCGCGGTGCGGCGGACGACAAGGGCCAGGTGCACATGCACCTCGCGGCCATCGAGGCGCATCTGGCCGTGAACGGCCGCCTGCCCATCAACGTGAAGCTGGTGATCGAGGGGGAGGAGGAGGTGGGCAGCGAGCACCTCGAGCAGTTCCTGCGTTCGCGCCGCGCCGGACTCGATGCCGATGTGATCGTGGTGAGCGACACCTCCATGCTCGGACCCGATCAGCCTGCGCTCACCATCGCGCTCCGGGGCATCGTGTACACGCAGATCGAGGTGACGGGCCCGGCGCGCGACCTGCACTCGGGCCAGTTCGGCGGCGCGGTGCAGAACCCGGCGAACGCCCTGGCCACGATCATCGCGGGGCTCAAGGACGCGGACGGCCGCATCACCGTGCCGGGCATGTACGACCGCGTGCGCGAGCTGAGCGCGGCGGACCGCGCGAGCATGGCGGGCATCCCGTTCGATGAGCGCGACTTCCTGCATGAGAGCGGCGCGCCGGAGGCGTTCGGCGAGAAGGGCTACTCCACGCTGGAGCGCATCTCGGTGCGGCCCACGCTCGACGTCAACGGCATCTGGGGCGGCTACATCGGCGAGGGCAGCAAGACGGTGCTGCCGAGCTTCGCAGCGGCCAAGGTCAGCATGCGGCTCGTGCCGGACCAGGATCCCGAGCAGATCTTCCAGGCTTTCCGCGACCACGTGCTCCGGCTGGCCCCGCCGGGGGTGACGGTGAAGGTGGGGGACCACCACAACGCTGCACCGTTCCTCACCTCGCCCGACCACCCCATGATCCGCGCAGCCGAGCGGGCGCTGAAGCGGGCATGGCCCAAGCCGCCCGCGATGCTGCGTGAGGGCGGTTCGATCCCCGTCATGGCCACGTTCCAGAAGACGCACGGCCTGCCGAGCATCCTCATGGGATTCGGCCTGCACGATGACCAGGTGCACGCCCCGAACGAGAAGTTCTCGCTCAGCTCCTTCCATGGCGGCACGCGCAGTTGTGCGTATCTCTACGAGGAACTGGCACGACCGGCTGCCGGGTGACGGGGGTGTTTGCGGCGACGGCGCCGCGAGCCGGTATCATGAAGGGGACCATGCGATCCCCGATCCCGTTCCTCTTCGCCGCCGCGCTGCTCACCGGCCTGCTGGCCGCACCGGTCCACGCGCTCGACCGCACGCTCGTCGTGCGTGGCCGCGCGCAGGACCGCGAAGGCGCACCCCTGGCCGGTGCGCGCATCACGGCGCGCGGCAGCGTGACACTCACCGCCACGACGGACGCGCAGGGCCGCTACGTGCTGCGCACCGTGGTCGGCTCGCCGGCGTCGCTGGCGCGGGCGCCGTTCACGCTCGAGGTGCGCGCGGAGTACGACGGGCGGCGGCTGCCGTTCGTGATCCAGGGTTCGGCGTTCGCGCTCGATGTGGCGCTCGTGCAGGGCGGTGCTCCACGCGTGCGCGTGCGGTCCAATGCCCCTTCGGCCTCGCTCGCGGTGGCGGCTGCGTTCGTCTCGACCGGCGCGCCGGAGGCGAGCGTCGAGGTGGACTTCGGTGGAGCCTCGGCCACCGGCGCGCCGCGGCTCTCGGCCGTGGAGGAGGTGGCGGTGCCCGATGCGCCACCGAGCGGCGGCATGACGCGACCGGCCCCCGCGACCACGTCCCGCACGCCCGCTCCGAGTCCCCCGCGTTCGAATGCGGCGCCCACGCCGGCTCCGGCACGTGCCTCCACGACGGCGCCGACGCCCGCTCCGGCCCCGCGCGATGCGGCCACGCGCTCGTTCGCACAGCGCGACAGCGCGCGCCGCGCGCTCGCTGCCGACGCTGCGCGCGCACAGCAGTCGCGCCGCGACAGCCTCGCGCGGCTCCGCGCCGCCCAACGGCGCGAGCCTCCGCGTTCCAAGCCGCGCGTCACGCGGCCGCTCGAACCGTCCGTGGTGGCGAGCGCGCGGTCGCAGGACACGGTGCGCACGGTGCAGCTCGTGGTCGATGTCGATTCGTCGGCCGCCGCCACGACCCCAGCCGCGGCGCGCGTGCAGCGCATCGAGCCGTTCGCCGCACCTGCCGCGCGTGACGCCGAGTCCGACAGCTGTGCATGCCGCCTGCGCGGCACGGTCGAGGTGGACTGGGCGCGGCCACTCGAGCAGGACCTGCCCGTCGAGATCCTGCTCACGGGTCCGGCCACCCAGCGCGAGGTGGTGGAGCTGTTCATCGGCTCCCCGCGCGAGTTCCGCATGGGGCCGCTGCCGTGCGGCACCTACCAGCTCGAGCTGCGCCCCGGCGGCCGGCTGCGCTATGCGCTCGCGCGCGGCGACGGCCGCATCGAGTGCCGCGGCTCGGCGCAGGTGCGAGTGGTGCTGACGCCCGTCCGTCGCTGACCGCGCACCGCCCGGCGCGCACGCGCATCTCATGGCGCGCGTCAGAGCCCGCCCCCGGAGCCGCCATGCGCACACACGTCCTCACCGCCAGCCAGTGGGTGCCTGCCCGCCTCGATGCCGCGTTCGGGTTCTTCGCCGACGCGGCCAACCTCGAGGCGATCACGCCGCCGCTGCTGCGATTCCAGATCCTGACGCCGCTGCCGATCGAGATGCGCGAGGGCGCCCGCATCGACTACCGGCTGCGGCTGCATGGTCTCCCCGTGCGCTGGCGCACGCGCATCGACCGCTGGGAACCCGGCGTGGCGTTCGTGGACCGGCAGCTCTCGGGGCCGTATGCGCAGTGGGTGCACCTGCACACGTTCGAGCCCGAACGCGGCGGCACGCGGCTCGGCGATCGCGTCGAGTATGCGCTGCCGCTCGACCCGCTCTCGCGGCCGGCGCATGCGCTGTATGTGCGCCCGACGATCGAGCGGATCTTCGCGCATCGCCGAGACGTCATCGCGCGCGTGCTGGGTCCTGATCCGCTCGCGCCACTCGCGTCCGC
>CADEFY010000194.1 GCA_902826705.1 uncultured bacterium | reverse complement strand
GCCCACCGAAGATGCCACGGTGGTCACGCGCCTGCGCGAGGCGGGCGCGGTGCTGCTCGGCAAGACGGCCATGATCGAGTTCGCCGGCTGCCTCGGCTACCGCATGGGCGACGCGTCGGCGACCGGCCCCGGGCGCAACCCGTGGGACCCCACGCGCTGGACAGGCGGCTCGTCGTCGGGCTCGGGTGCCGCCGTGGCGGGCGGACTCGCCGCGTTCGCGATCGGCACCGAGACGTGGGGCAGCATCCTCTGCCCGGCGGCCTTCTGCGGCCTGACGGGACTGCGACCCACCTACGGCGTGGTGTCGCGCGCCGGCGGCATGGTGGGCGCCTACACGTTCGACAAGGTCGGCCCGCTCGCCCGCAGTGCGGCGGACTGCCGTGCCGTGCTCGCCGCGATCCAGGGCCCCGATCCACGCGACCCCTCCTTGGCCGGCGTCACGCTCGACCTGTCGCCGGCGCGCACGCCGCCACGGCGCGCGCCGCGCGTGGCCGTGGTGCCGCTCGACTGGTCCACGAGCGGAGAGCCCGAGGTGCGTGCCGCGTTCGAGGCGGCAGTGGTGGCGCTGCGCGGCATGGGACTGGCGCTCGAGGAGGCCGCGCTGCCGGAGCATCCCGCGAGTGAAGTGGCAGGCACCCTGATCACCGTGGAGGCGTTGTCCACGTTCGAGTCGTTCTTCGACGATGGCCGCGTCAAGCAGCTCACCGACCGCCTCGCCGCGCGTCAGCGCGAGTTGGGGGAACCGATCACCGGCGCCGACACGATCAAGGCGATCCGCATGCGGCGCGAGCTGCAGGTGAAGATGGCCGAGTTCTTCGAGCGCTACGACCTGATCGTGAGTCCCAACTTCAAGTCCGTGGCGCCGCCGCTCAGCATGGACCTGTACGAGGCGCTTCCGTATGGCGACCCCGTGGGTGCGATCTCTGCCGCATGCGGCCTGCCGGGGCTGGCGCTGCCCGCTGGCACGGGGGCGGCGCGCATGCCGTGCGGGATCCAACTCGTGGCCGCACCCTTCGACGATGCGGCGCTGCTCACGCTCGGCGAACGGTTCCAGCAGCGCACGTCGCACCATCGGCAGCGGCCCGGCGACTGATCGCCGAGCCGCTGCCGAGGTCGGGGCGTCGCATCACCGAGCCCGGCGTCAGAACAGCCGGTAGCTCAGCGACAGCGCAAGCACCTCCTTGAACTGCCCCGCCTTGCGGATGCCGCGGTCCACGGCGGCGACCTGCGCGTCGATCGGCTGCGAGGCATCGAGGTTGGTGGCCGCATCGAACTTGTCGTAGCGCCACTGCACGAACAGGTTCACACCGAGTGTCTTGGTGATCTGGGCCGAGAACGTGTTCTGCAGATCGAGGTCGGGGGCCTTCCAGAAGTCGGCCACGCGCTCGCGCCCGGGATAGGCGGCGATCGCCGCCGCGTCGAAGTCCTCGAGCGCGCCGCTGTTGGAGAAGAACACCGGCTGGAACACCAGCAGTTGGCCCTTGTACACGACCTTCTTGTCGAGCAGCGGGCGCGTCATGGTGGTCTGCCACTCGAGGCCGCCGTCATTGGTGGTGAACGACCGCGTCTGCTCTCCCACCGGATCCACGAATGCGCGCGCGATCGTCTGGCGGAAGCCCACGCCGAGCCGGGTGATCAGCTCCCGTTCCTCGGTCTTCTCGATCACGCGCGCGAGGCCCGCCGACTCCTTGAGTCGGATCGGGTTGAGCGTGAGCGATCGCGCAGGATCGCTCTGGTCCTTGAACTGCGACTCGGCGCGCAGACCGAAGTAGGGATCGGCGAACGTGGTCAGCGTGAAGCGGCCCGTGGACTCGAAGAGGATCTGGTCGGTGGTCTTGTCCGGCGAGTCCCACACGCGCAGTGAGGGATCCGAGGGATCCGCGATCTGCTGCGCCGTCTGCCCATAAGCGAGCAGCAGCGAGTTCGCGAGGTTGAAGCGTGTGGTGAACTGGCGCTCGGCGGTGCTCGCTGCGCTCAGCACCCACACCAGACTGCCCTTGTCCCCGCCCGCCCAGTTGGTGCTGAACTGGCTCTGCGAGAGGTTCAGCGTGCTCAGCGAACCGAACTTCCAGGGGCCGGGTTCGATCGGCTTGGCGGGCTCGGCGTGCGCCGAGGCGGCGCTCGTGGCGAGCACGGCGGTCAGCATGCGGGCGATGACGTGGCGGAGCGGGCGGATCATCGGGATCTCCTGAGGGACGAGGGAATGGGGCCGTCGGGGGCGGCGATCCGGCGCAGGATAGTGCGATCGTGTCGTGCCGCGCCGATCGCGCGGAGCACGGCCGCGCGAAGTCCGCTAAGGTCGCAGTGCGCCGTGTGACACTCGCGCAGGCCCGATCGCCCCCCCGAGGCCCCTGCGCGTCTCTCTCTTGGCAAGGAGCCCGCGATGTCCCGCCGAATGCTGCTGCTGCTCGCTCTCGTGTCCGTGTCCTCGGAGCGCGTGTCCGCGCAGGTGCCGACCGAGCCCACCGCGCCCGCGGCCGCCGTGGCCGAATCGCTCGCGGTGCCGGCCGACACGATGCTCGCCACTCCGCCGCGGCCGCGCGTGCTCGACCTGCCGCGCGCCAACACCGCCGGCTCGGCGGCTGCCCCCACACCCGAGCGCCCCGACTTGGTGGACTCGCGTTCCGAGAGCACCGTGCGTGAGGAGCGCGATCGCATGCAGCAGTACGTCACGCTCGCCGAAGGCGAGGCCGCGTCGGCGCGCTCGCGCGCGATCCAGGGCAAGGCCACGGTCGACATCAAGAAGACCGAGATCGCCACGCTCGACCAGCGCATCAAGACGGCCAAGCAGGCCAAGCTCGACGCGGAGCGCAAGTCACTCGAGGCCGAGAAGAAGCGGCAGGAGACGATGCGCGACTTCTTCGAGCAGCGTCACGCGGTCGAGATCGCTCGCGGCGAGCTGTCCACTGCGCAGATCGACTACGGCCGCGCCGCGCTGCGCGCCTGTGATCTGGAACTGCAGCTGATCGCCCTGCGCGCGGCCGGCGTGCGCGGCGACGACAACGCCGCGCTCAAGCTGGAGCAGCAGTTCCTCGAGAGCTGGAAGGTCACCGCGTCCGCGCGCGAGAAGGTGGCCGAGCGCGAGCAGGGGCTGGCCGACCGCAAGCTGCGCGTGTACCGCGCGTGGGTGCAGTTCATGGGCGGCAAGTAGCCGCCCGCGCGCGCGGGGTTCAGCGCGGCACGTTCTCGCGCGTCAGCCCCCAGAGCCTCTGCAGCACGAAGTCGGCGATCTGCAACTGGTGTTCGCGCCGCCAGTGCCACAGCGGGAAGCCGCTCATCACGAGCGGCGGACCCTGCTGGCCGCGATAGATCGTCATCACCGGCTTGTCGCTGCCCACGGGCCCGCCCACGGTGACGTAGAGCGTGTCGACCACGGAGCGCATGTCCGTGGCGTCGGGCGAGGGATCGAAGTCCTCCTCGACCACGTTGGGCTTGCTGAGCACCTCGGCGGGATAGGAGTTCTGATAGTAGTCCGAGCTGCTCGTGCGATTGGGCGCATAGATGTTGATCGGATCGGTGGCCGCCGACTTCCCGAACAGATAGGGCGGCAACTGGGTCCAGTCGGGGTCGCCGGGCCGCGTGCGGATGCCGCCGACCGGCTGCGTGGCTTGTGCCGACGTGCCGACCTGGATCTCGGACTGCCACCGCACCAGGTCGTACATCATGCGCCCCGGCACCAGCTCGCCGTCGGTGCTCGAGAACACGTTGCTCGCCGACCCCGAGCGCTCCCACTCCCGCTGCAGACTGAGCGCGATCCCGCCGCCGAACACCCACAGCTTGCCGCCCTGGGTGACCCACGTGGCGAGCACGTTGGACTTGCCCGGCGTTCCCAGCACGTGGAGCGTGGAGGTGGGCAGATTGCCGTACGATGGTGGATTGGGGTTGAGCGGGGACTTGCTGTCGGTGTACCAGACGACGTGGCGATAGTGTCCCAGCTCCTCGAGCGAGATCTCGCCGTCGCGCAGATGACGGGTGCCGATGGTGTCGAAGTCGTATCCCAGGAACACCCCCGGAGGACTGACCGTGCCCGTGGGATACGTGTTCCATGGATTGCCGCCCCGCGCGAAGAAGAACGTGTCCAGCTCGGCCGCCGTCGGCCACTGTCCGCGAGGGCGATCGATCGTGCCATTGGCGAGGCGTTTGTCCTCCGTGAGGCGTGCGTCGTCCACGAACAGCAGCGGCCGGTCGAACGCCGCCTTGACGAGCGTGAGCTCGACCACGGCGAGGCTGGTGGCGTCGTTGTTGTCGCGCGCCTGCAGATAGAAGTAGCGACGCACCGACGTCTGGCCCGGCGGCGGATCGAACGCCGGGATCACCGCCTCCTCGGTGCCCACGGCCCACTGGCTCCAATGCTGCAGGTCGGTGGTCTCGTTGCTGCGCGGCGTCTCATCGCCGACATCGCCGTCCACCATCCAGCGATAGCCCGTCATGAACGAGCCCTGCTGCGGTGTGGCGCGCCAGCGGATGCGCACCGGGCGCCCCGCCGGGGCCTCGCTGCGGATGAACGAGAGCGGATCGAGCGAGAAGCTGCCCGAGGGGAACTGGTAGTAGAACGACTCGTTGAACACCGTGAGCCGCGGGCCGAGCGTGCCGATGTACGACACGTACATGTAGAGCAGGTTGGTGTCGAACGTGAACGACGTCGTGGACGCGCCCACCTCATCGAACGCCACCAGCGCCACCACGTAGCGGCGTTCGGGCGCCAGGTTCTGGAGATTGATCGCATTGACGTCGCCGGCCACCGAATCCCACTCGGTGTAGTACGGCCCCCAGCGGCGCCGGAGCGTGTCGGGATCGACCAGCACTGACACGAAGTCGAGTTCGTTGTTGCCCTCGCCGATGACCTTGTACTTGAACTTGACGGGCGTGCTGCGCGTGAAACCGTCGGGGTCGGTGCCTGTGAACACCAGCCGCAACGAGGGCGCGACGAGCGGGGTGAGCAGGCGCTGCGGCAGTGGCTGGAGGATGCGTGCGGTGGGGACCACCGTGACGGCATTGAAATCGCGATGCACCACCTCGGACACCGCGCCACGGTCGTCGATCGCTCGCACCACGAACGTGTGCAGACCGCGGCCCGCCGGAGCTCTGGCGGAGTCGGCGATGTCGGCGCGGAACAACGCCACGACTCGGTTGTCCGGTGTGCGCACCCAGCTCGTCTCGGCGTCCATGCGCGTGGGCGGATCGATCGCGTACTCGAAGGCGACCACGCGCCCATCGGTGTCGGCGCCGCTCCAGCGCAGCTCATAGGCGTAGTAGTAGGGCTGCGTGGTGCTGGCCGGCGCCTGGGTGAGCCGCACGGTGGGACGCTCGTTGGCGGGCGCCACGCCGTGGATCTGCCCCTTGCCGCATCCGCTCGCAGTGAGCGCCAGGAGGCCGCACGCGATCGCCGCCATGCGCGCGAGACGGTTCATGGCAGCATCTCCCGCAGTGTCAGCGACACGCGCTTCGCGCGGCCGTCGCGTTGGATCTCGACCTTGAGCTTGGCACCGCTGGGCCGGTCTTCGATCCGCGTCTCGAGCGCGCGGACGTCCCACGTGGCCACGTCCTCGCCACCGACGCGGATCACGCGATCGCCGGCCTCGAGCCCTGCGCGCGCCGCGGGCGAGCCCGGCAGCACCGAGCGCACCACCACGCGGTCGCCCTCGCGTGCGAGTTGCGCGCCGAACTGCGTGAACCGGTCGCGCTGAGCCACGCGCGCGCCCGGCTCGAGGATGACCTGGCGGCGCTCGTAGTCGAGCGTGACCTTGAAGCGCTCGAGCAACCGGTTGCCGATGTTGCCCGCGAACTCCTCGCTGGCGAACGCGCCCTCGACCGCCTCGGAGCACGTGACCATGGGATCGGCCCAACCGTGGCGGCCCACCTGCATGCGGTCCAGGCGGCCGAGCGTGCTGGAGAACTCGCCGCCGAACCCGGTGCCGGTCACCCGCATCGGGTGGCGCAGTCGCGCCACGAGGCCGTGCTGGCGCACGAACGGCGTGTGCAGGTCCACCGTGCTGCTCGAGCCCAGGTCGAGGCGGAAGAGGCCCTCGTGCCCAGCCACCGTGGCGTGGACCGCGGGCACGCTGCCGTTCATGACCATGGGCAGCGGCTTCTCCTCGCCCGCGTAGGCGCCGCTCGCGGGGTCGCGCAGCGTGAGCTGCTGCGCGTCGTAATCCACGGTGACCACGAAGCGCGAGATCAGGTCGTAGCCGATCACGCCCGGCACCTCGCGCCAGAAGTACGGCTCGA
>CADEFY010000193.1 GCA_902826705.1 uncultured bacterium | reverse complement strand
CCACCGGCGGCCCGTCGAACGGCGGCACGGGCAGGATCGCAGCCTGCGGCGCCGCCGGCTCCACGGGCACAGCCGGTGCAGGCGGATCGAATGCACCCGAGACGACGGTGAGCTTGGGAGCGGGAGCGACGGTCGACGGCTCGCTCACGCGGGCCTCACCGCGCAGCGTCCAGCGCTCGACGGCATGCGTCAGGGCGTCGAGGTCGACGGGCTTGCCGAGCACGTCGTCCATCCCCGCCGCGATGCAGCGCTCGCGCTCGGCGGGCTGCTGTGCGCTGCCGGTGAGACCCACGATCGGCGTGCGGCGGGCGCCGCGCTCGCGCGCGCGGATCGCGGCCGTGGTGCGGCAGCCGTCGAGGTCGGGCATCTGCAGATCCATCAGGATCAGGTCGAAGTCGGCGTCCTCGGTGCGACGGATCGCCTCACGCCCGGTCGAAGCCACCTCGACCGTGTATCCCACGCGATGCAGCGCACTGGTGGTGACGAGCTGGTTGACCGCGTCGTCCTCGACGAGCAGCAGCCGCACGCGACCACGGCGGGCCTCGGCGAGCGAGTGGCGCGTGACGAGCGGCGCCGCGCTGCCCTCGGAGTCCGGCGCGGCCAGCACCTCCTGGAGCGCCTCGTGCAGCTGTGAGACCTCGATCGGTTCCATCAGGTAGCCGCTGAAGCCCGCCTCGCGCGCGCGCTGCGCATCGCCCGGGCGACCGACCGACGTGGTGAGCACGAGCCGCGTGTCGGCGAGCGCGCCACTCTCGCGCATGCGCTCGGCGAGCGCGAAGGCGTCGAAGCCGGAGAGCTGCATGTCGACGAGTGCCACGCGGAACGGCTGCCCCGCGAGGGACGCCTCGGCGAGCCGTGCGAGCGCCGTGGCGCCGTCCTCGGCGCGGGCCACGTCGCAGCCCCAGGCCGAGAGCACGGAGGTGAGCTGGTCGCGGTCCGGCGTGTCCGCGTCCACGAGCAGGATGCGCTGGTCGCGCAGCGAGCCGCGGTCCGACGCCGGGGCGCCGATGCGCACGGGCTGCTTGGCGAGCGTCAACCGGAACCAGAACGTACTGCCCACGCCCTCGGCGCTCTCCACGCCCACTTCGCCGCCCATGAGGTCGACGAGCCGCCGCGAGATCGCCAGTCCCAGTCCACTGCCGCCGAAGCGTCGCGCGATGCTGGGATCGGCCTGGGTGTAGACCTCGAACAGCCTGGTCTGCGACTCGGGAGACAGCCCGATGCCGGTGTCCTGCACGCGGAACAGCACGGTCACGTGGTCGTCGTCCTCGGTGTCGCGGTCCACGCGGATCGAGACGCGACCGGCCTCGGTGAACTTGATGGCGTTGCCGGCGAGGTTGAGCAGCACCTGGCGGATGCGGCCCGGGTCGCCCTGCAACCGTGACGGCACGCGCGGATCGATACGGCACTCGAAGTCGAGGCCCTTGCCGTCCGCGGTCGGGAACAGCAGCGCCGCCACCTGCTCCACGGCCACGCGCAGGTCGAAGTCGAGCGTCTCGACGGGCAGCCTGCCGGATTCGATGCGCGAATAGTCGAGCGTGTCGTTCACGAGCGTCATGAGCGCCTGGCTCGACTGGTGGATGATCTCGACGAGCGATCGCTGCTGCGGCTCGAGCGAGGTGTCGAGCAGCATGCGCGACATGCCGAGCAGGCCGTTCATCGGCGTGCGGATCTCATGGCTCATGGTGGCGAGGAACTCGCTCTTGGACTGCGCCTGCGCGCGCACGTCCTCGATCTCGCGGTGCAGCGCGGCCACCATGTGGTCGTCGATCGTGAATCGCGCTGGCGGCTCGGCCGCAGCCGCGGCCGAAGGCGCGGGCCACGACAGGCCGATCGGCGCCGCGTCGGGCACCGGCGAGGGGTCGAGCCCCTCGAACTGCAGCATGCTCGCGAGCGTCGGCGCGGCGGGCACGGCCGGCCGCGCCACGCCCACCAGGTGCACGTCGCCGTCCGGGCGCTCCCAGCGCCGCAAGTGCAGGGAGAGTGTGACGGTGGAGCCGTCGACATGCGCGAGGCGCACCGTGTGCGAGGCCAGTGGCTGCGCGCCCTTGTGCTGACGCCAGAGCGAACGCAGGCTCGAGGTGCGATGCCCCGGGGCGAGCAGGGGTCCGAAGCTGCGGCCCACCCACTCTGCGCCACGGTGTCCGGTGAGCGTCTCGAGCGAACCCGAGATCCAGGCGAAGCGGCCCCAGGCGTCGCAGCAGAAGACGAGGTCCGGCAGGACATCCATCACCTCGCGCAGCCCGACCGAGGGGGCGAAGGCCGGGATGGCGGCGGAGACGCGGCGAGACGGGACCGGATCGAGCATGACGCCCTCGTGAGGGTCGAGTGCGGCGCACAGCGCACGCTCGTCGCGCGCCGGACTGCCGGTGACACCGGAGGTTGTCGGCCTCGGGACCCGGCTGCTTGAGCGCCGTCGGAGCCGTCTCGGCGCGGGGCTACCGGCTGCGGCCGCGGCGGTTGGGGCCGCGCTGGGCGGGACTCGCGGCCGCCACCGCGGTCACCACGTAGGTGCCGCTGCGCTCGTCCTTGCGCAGCGTGAGCGCCTGGGCGGCCTGCGCCGCCTCGAGCAGTTCGCTGAAGCTGTCGTAGCCCAGGCTCCGCTCGCTGAACGCCGGGCGCTTGCGCTTGATCGTGTCCTTGATCAGCGATGCCTGGATCGTCTCGAACCCCTCGCGCTGCAGCGCACGCACGGTGTCGGCCACCAGCCGGAACGCGGTGGACTCGGACTCGACCGGCTTCTCGGCCGTGGCCACGGACGGGGACTCGGATTCGAGCTGCTCGTAGTAGATGAACTCGTCACAGCCATTGGCGAGCAATGGCGAGGTGGAGGCCCGCATGCCCAACCCGATCACGCGCTTGCCGTTCTCCTTGAGCTTGGACACCAGCGGCGAGAAATCGCTGTCCCCCGACACGATCACGAACGTGTCGATGTGCTCCTTGCTCCACGCCAGGTCCATGGCATCGACGACGAGGCGGATGTCGGCGGAGTTCTTGCCGGTCTGCGCGCGGCGCGGGATCTCGATCAGCTCGATGCCGCTCTCATGCAGCACGTTCGTGTACTCGCGGAAACGATTCCAGTCCGCGTAGGCGATACGCACCAGGATACGGCCCTTCTCGAGCAGCCGGTCCAGCACGCGGCCCACCTCGAAGCGCTCGCTGCCCTTGAGTCCCAGTGCGATGTTCTCGAAGTCGATGAAGACCGCGAGCCGCAGCTGCGTGTCGGAGACGACGGAGGATGAGGGCATGTTCGCCTTCCTGGCGGGACGGGGCGCCGGTTCCACGTGGTGCGGTCGCGCCCTGCGGCGCTCGGGCGCCGATGAAGATTGGAGGCGGCACCCGGATTCGAACCGGGGAATAAGGGATTTGCAGTCCCTCGCCTTACCACTTGGCCATGCCGCCGTCCGGAGACGGGACCCGCCGAAGCCGCTGTGGCTCCTGCGAGTGGCCCGCTACGGTACCGGCCGCGGGTCGCGCGCGTCAAAGCGCGGCCACGGAGGGTTCACCCGGATTTGACTACCCGGAGTCGCGCGGATGTCCGATACTGCGCACGTCTTCGGTCTGCTGTGGATGTGATGCCTCGACGCTCCGATCCGCCAGAGACTCCTCTGGCGGTTTCTTGTTGAAGGGCCCCTCCCAGCCGATCGAGAGGATCGGTCACAGTGACCGGTTGTGGCTGCGGCGGAACGCCGCGGCGTGTGCGGGTCTTCGGACCCGGTTTCAAGGGAGCTTCAAGTGGCAAGTGGCACCGTGAAGTGGTTCAACGAGGCGAAGGGGTTCGGTTTCATCTCGCAGACGGATGGCGAGGACGTGTTCGTCCACTACTCGGCGATCCTGGGCGAGGGTTTCAAGACCCTGGCTGAGGGCGAAGCGCTCGAGTTCGACGTGACGCGTGGCCCGAAGGGCCTGCAGGCGGCGAACGTCCGCAAGGTCTGAGACGCCCGAGGTACCACCTCGCGTCATGAGGGCGGCGTCCGAGAGGACGCCGCCCTCGGCGCATCCGGGAGGCGGCTTGCCCGCGCTGAGCCCTCGCGCCATCCTCGCCGCCGCCCCCGCGACCGCCCCTGCTGCGAGGATCCGTCATGCCGCACTTCCGCCGAGAGGCGCTCGAGTTCCTGAAGGCGCTGCGCCGCAACAACCGCCGGCCGTGGTTCGAGTCGCACCGCGACACCTACGAGCAGCACGTGCTGCTCCCCATGCGCGAACTGGTGCTCGCGCTGGATGCGCGACTCGAACGCATCGCGCCGGAGCTGACCGGCGATCCCCGGCGCTCGGTCTTCCGCATCCACCGCGACATCCGCTTCTCGAGCGACAAGTCGCCCTACAAGACGAATGCCGCGTGCTGGTTCTTCCACTCGGGCGGCTCCTCGAAGGTCGGTCGTGAGGCGCACGGCGGCGGCGCGGGGCTCTACTTCCAGATCGAGCCGGGCGGCTCGATGGTGGGCGGCGGGCTCTGGATGCCGCCGCGCGCCGCGCTCAAGCGGATCCGCGCGCGGCTGCTCGACGATGCCGCTCCGTTCGAGCGCATCGTGCTCGCGCCGGGGATCGCGCGCCGCTTCGGCGCACTCGACACGGAGTCGGCACTGAAGCGCGCCCCGCGCGGTGTGCCCGAGGACCACGAGGCCGTGCACTGGCTGCGCCTGCAGTCGTACACGCTGGGCCGCCGCCTGACCGACGCGCAGGTCACGAGTCCGAGGCTGCTCGCGACGCTCGTCGACGACTTCGAGGCGCTGCGTCCGCTCGTGCGCTGGATCAACGAGGCGCTCGGCCTCCCGGCCCGACGCAGCCGTTGACGCGACTCAGAACGACCCGCCCACGCTGCCGGAGTACTGGTCGCCGCGCGGATCCATCGGATTGCCGGCGGCATCGGTGCCGCTGAAGCGGAACACCCAGTGCGAGGGGTCCATCACGCCGGTCCCCGCGTCGTTCTGCCTCACGTCGAAGTACACGTGTGCGCGGTTCGTCGCGGGATCGTAGCGGACAGCGAACGGGATCGGCTTGATGGACACCTCGCGGCTCGGGTCACGGGTGATGCCGTTGTTGTAGAGCCCGGTCTCACCGCCCGCCGCGCGCGTGATCGACCACTGGAACTGGTTCTGCACCGAGGCGGCGTCCATCGGCTGGTTGAACGTGAACACCATCTCGAAGCGGTGGGACTCCCCCGGCTCGGACAGCTTGGGATCGAGCGTCGCGAGCGGCGTGCCGGGCCCCAGCGTGGAGCGGAACGTGCTCCGCGCCGAGTCGAGATAGGCGATCTCGGGCGTGAACATCTCGAGCTGCAGCGTGTACGCGAGTGCGCTGGCCTGATCGGTGTCGAGCCGGATCAGGTCCTCGACCACGCTCTCCGCGCGGTCGCGGTCGCCGAGTGCGAAGTGGGCCCGCCCGAGGTCCGAGAGCGCTCCGGCGTCTCGCGGATCGAGCGTGAGCGCGCGCTGCAGTTCGACCACCGCCTCCGCGTGGCGTCCCTGCTCATTGCGCAGCTGGCCGATCGCGCGACGCGCACTCGGGTCCTGGGGCGAGAGACGCACGAGGCGCTGGAACTGCGTCTCGGCCTCGGCGAAGCGGCCCTGCCCCAGGTACATGTAGCCGAGCGAGGCCGTGACGGAGATCGAGCCGGGGTCGCGGCGCTGCACGGCGAGGTACTGCTGCTCGGCCTGCTCGAGCTGACCGTACTGCTGATGGATCCGCGCCAGGTCGAGGCGCGCCTCGAGCGAGTCGGGCGCCACGCTGACGCCGCGCCGGTAGGCGTTCACCGCCTGCTCCTTCTCACCGAGCAGCGCGTGGGCGCGGCCGATGTAGCGCTGGGCCACGCTCGAGTCCGGCTGGAAGCCGATCGCACGCTGGAACTCGGGGATCGCCTCGCGATACTGGCCGTCGCGCATGAGCTTGGCGCCGCGCGCGAGCGCCGCGGACGCGAGCTGACTGCGACTGGCGCCGGACTGCGCGCCAGCGGCGAACACACTGTCGCCGCCGATGCCGGAGAGCACGGACATCGCGATTCCCTCCTTGCGGGTGGCTTCTGCCGCCCGACCGTGCTGGCCAGTCTCGGCCGGCCCGCCGCCGGCTTGAGCCCCTCAGCCCTGGGGCGTGCCGAGGAGGAGCTGGGCCAGCAGGATCTTGGCCACCGTCGCCACCGGGCTCACGCCGGCATAGCCGACACCGGGCGACCCGTCGTCCCCGCCGGCCTCGGCGACAGCGAGCGCCATGTCCATCGCCGCGGCCGCTTTCAGGCGCA
>CADEFY010000192.1 GCA_902826705.1 uncultured bacterium | reverse complement strand
CGAGCAGGACAGCGTGCTCTACTGCCGCGCCACGGGGAACCTGAACGTCTCCGGTGCGTTGCGGTGCCACGTGATCGGCAACACGATCGGCGCGGTCACCGGCCAGCATCGCTGGTACATGGGCCGCACCCCCATCCGCACCACGCTCTGCACGTTCCGCAACAACACCATGTACTTCGGCGGGGTCACGGCCCAGCCCCACGCGGTGCAGTTCGACCGCTCGACCGCGTGCGAGTTCACGGACAACAAGGTGCTCGTCAGCATGCCCGCGGGCGCGGTCGACGTGCATGGCCGCATCCAGTACGGCGTGAACAACAGCCTGTTCCGCGGCAACAAGTGGTCGCTCGACAACAAGACCGGCTACACCAGCTACATCTTCGTGCAGCGTGACTCGTGCCGCTTCAACACCTATGAGCGCGACACGGTCCTGGAGCTGCCCAGCAGCAACGCCCCGGCCTACATCCGATTCGCCACGGCCGGCAGCTACCCCGGCACCAACGGTTGGAACACCTTCAACAACTGCGTGTTCAAGGCCAGCACCACGCTCGACTACCAGAACGACGTGCGCGGCGACCGCTGGTTCGGCTGCACGCTGATCAGCGGCGGGCGTGCCATGGACTTCAGCCCGCTCTTCAGCTCGGCTGACAGCGTCACGTTCCGCCACTGCACGTTCTACTCCTCTGCGTCCTCCAGCATCGTGCTCGAGATGATGAAGAACACGAATCTGAAGTTCGTGAGCAACGTGGTCTACACGCGCGGCACGTTCTGCCCCGGCGTGTTCATGCCCACGTCGGCGGTCTCCGACAGCAACCTGTTCTTCCAGGCCAACGGGTCGGCGAACAACGTGATCGGCACGTCCGGCGGCGCGTGCTCGCCGGTGGGCGCGGGCACGTCGTGGTGCACCAACAACAGCGACGAGTGCCGCAGCCGCTGGGGCAGCCCCGCGTTCCTCGACTCGACCTACGCCTCGTTCGATCCCTCGCCGCGCGCCAACTCCACGGCAGTCGGGTCGTTCTGGAAGGACGGCTACGTGGGCGCGCTCCCTTTCACGGGCGGGGCCTCCGACGTGACGCCGCCCGGCCCCGTCGCCAACCTCAGCGTCTCCCAGCCGGGATCCCAGTCCCTCCTCGTCTCGTGGACGTCCCCCGGTGACGACGGCAGCACGGGCACGGCCTCGTTCTACGACCTGCGCTATTCGACCACGGCGATCACGGCCGGCAACTTCGATTCGGCCACGCCGGCCTCGCCGCAGCCCACGCCCGCCGCGGGGGGCACGTCGCAGAGCTACGTCCTGCTCAACCTCACGTCCGGCGTGACCTACTTCGTGGCCATCCGCGCGCGCGATGAGGCGGGCAACTGGTCAGTGACGAGCAACGTCGCCTCGGGCACCACGCTCGCGGACACCGCAGCACCGGCGGCGATCCAGGACCTCGGAGCCTCGACGCCGTAGGCGCTCGGGTTCGATTCACGCCCCGCACCTTGCTAGTGTGCGCGGGTGCGCTGGACTCGTTCCCCATGGACACTCGCCGTCGGCCTGCTGATCGTTCGCGCGCTGCTGTTGGCCGCGACCTCGGAGCCGCATCGCGCCCTGCACGGGGATGAACCCGCCTACGACGCCGCCGCGAGGTCGGTGCTGGCTGGCGAGGGGCTGCGCTATCACGGCGAGCCGTTCATCTGGAAGCCGCCCCTGTGGCCGCTCACATTGGCGGGCGTGCGCGCGGTGTTCGGCGAGGACATGCGCGTCGTGGTGCTGGTCCAGGGGCTGCTCGATGCCATGACCGCCCTGCTTTTCTTCGGCGTCGCCAGGCGTCTCTACGGCGACAGGGCCGGTTGGATCACGCTGGCGATGGTGGCGCTCTGGCCGCCGTTCGCGCGCGAGAGCCGGCTGCTGCAGACCGAACCGCTCTACATGCTGGGCGTGGCCCTGACGGTGGCGGCGTTCGTGCGCTTCGCGCTGGCGCCCGGTCCGGCGCCGTGGCGCGCGCTGCAGTGCGGGCTCGCAGCGGGTCTGGCGGCCATGGTCCGGCCCAATGGCCTCGTGCCGCTCGCCGGGCTCGTGCTCGGCTGGCTGATCGCGGAGCGCCAGGCGCGGCGCCGCGTGCTCGACCTGGTGCCCGCACTGATCGGCGTGGTGGTGGTGGTGATGCCATGGACGCTGCGCAACCATCGGGAGTTCGGCGTCTGGATCCCGCTCTCGACTGGCGGGGGCGAGGTGTTCGCCATGGGCACGTCCACGCGTTCGGACGGCCGCTGGCACAAGGTGCTGTGGGTCGAGGAACGCAACGCGGTCCTGCGCGCGGACTCGGTCGCGCTCGGCCGTCCGCTCACGGTGCCCGAGATCGACCGGCGGCTCTATCGCCTCGGCCTCGAACGCTGGCAGGCGGATCCGGGAACCCAGCTTCGGCTGCTCGCCAAGCGCTTCTGGCGCGCGGCCGCCCTGCCGGTGGGCGGTGATCGGCCGGCGCTGAGGCTCGCGTTCGTCGCCACGCTGCTCGCGCTCTACGCACTCGCGCTGCGCGCCGCCGCGCTCGCGCTGGCCAGTACGCGCGCCGAACACCGGCTGGCGCTGCCGCTGCTCGGCGCCTATGCGCTCACCCTGTTCGCGCTGTCGGCGATGGCGGCCAGCTCGCGCTACACCGAGCCGGTGCGGCCCCTGCTCATGATCCTCGCCGCGGGGGTGCTGTCCGGCGGCTTCGCCACGCCTGCACGATCCGCTGCGCCAGCGCTGCGCTGAGCGCGCCTACTGCAGGCCGAACTTCTTCTCGGCTCCGGTGCGGTGGAACACGATCTGGTTCTTGGGCGGGCGCTTGGCCTTGAGCAGCGCGGTGTTGGCTGCACGCCACAGGTCGGCCGGGTTGTCGGCGTGGTCGGGGAACATGGCCACGCCGAAGCTCATGGTCACGTGCACGCGATGCGAGCGGCCGTCGAGTCCCTCGAGCCGGATCGGCGTGCGCTCGACCCCCGCCCGCAGGCGCTCGCAGATCGCCATCACATCGTCCTCGGCCACTGGCGGCGTGAGCAGCACGGCGAACTCCTCGCCGCCCCAGCGCGCCACCGTGTCGAACGGCCGGACGCCGTTGCGCAGCGTGCCGGCCACCTGCACCAGCACCTGGTTGCCGGCCTCGTAGCCGAACGAGGTGTTGAAAGACTTGAAGTCGTCGATGTCGCAGATCAGCAGCGCCAGCGAGCTCTGCTCGCGCTGGGCGCGTGCGATCTCGTTGCGCACCTGCAGGTCGTAATAGGAGCGGTTGTAGGCGCCGGTCAGCGGATCGACGAACACCAGCTTCTCGATGCGCGTGGCGCGCTCCAGCACACCGCCGCAGAAGTCGGCGAGCAACGAGATCATGGCCAGGTCCGAGGCGTCGAACGCGTGGACCTCATGCCCGCGCACCTCGAGGTGCCCGATCGCGCCGCCCTCGGAGCCGGTCACGGCCACCGCCACCAGCGAACGCGCGCCCTGGCGGCGCGACTCCACGGTGAGCGCGCTCGAGCGCTCGGTGTCGGGGCAGTGGAACAGCATGCCGTGGTGCTGCAGCACGTCGGCGGCGAGCCCCAGGTCGATGGGACGCTCGGCGGACTCCTCGGGGCCGTCCTCCTTGCCGAAGTAGCGCACGTCGGCCTCGCCGAGCAGTTCGCGCCCGGCCTGTGCGAGCTGATCGAGCAGCCCGGCGCGTGTGGTGCCGGTGCGCGGGTCCGAGAAGATCAGCGGGTCGTCGAGCCGCACCAGCCGCCGCACCTGGTCGAGGCGCGTGGGCGCCTGCATGGGCAGCGCGCTGCGGTTCTGCACCGTGACGCCGTCGCGCACCTGCGGCCCGGGCATCTGCAGCGTGATCACGTCGATCCGCCCCGGGGCCTGGTAGCGCACCACGGGCGCGGTGGCCGTGGACTCGGCCGGGAGCCGGCGCAGCACGCCCTGCTGCTCGAGCATCTCGATCGCGTGCAGCGCGGCGTGCTCGACCTCGGTGGCGAGGCCCGAACGGAGCGCACGCTGCACACGGTGCCGGTCGACGGGGGAGAGCTGCTCGACGGGGAGCAGGCGCTCCAGCAGGTCGCGGAAACCGATCGTCCTCTTCTTCATGGCAGTGCGCGCCTCCCTGCGCGGATGCCGTGTGCCGTCCGATCCGGCCTGGGTCACGGGGATGCCTCGGAGGATGTCATTCGAGGGGGGGATGCATCCGGGTATCGGAACGCGGCAAGTCTAGCACAGCGCGCGCGGCGGCCCGCGAGCGCGAACTGCGGCCTCGAGCGCATGGAGGGCCCGCCAGGAACGGCTTGGGGCGAGGCGCCCGGCCTCAGCGGACCACGGTCACCCGCGAGTGGCTCACATGGGCGCCCGCACGGATCCGCACGAACCAGATGCCGGGGGCGAGTGCGCGGCCGTCGCCGTCGCGCGCCTCGAAGGGCACGTCGAACGCGAGCCGGTCCAGGGTGCCGCGGTACAGCGTGCGCACGCGCGCGCCGCGCAGGTCGTGCAGCGTGACCTCGGCGTCGAGGCGTGTGGGCTGCGAGGGGTCGTGCGCGCGGTCGCCGGCCGCCAGTCCCGCCACCACCCGCAGTGTGCCGCGGTCCCGGATCACCCCGGGCAGTACGCGGGCCGACAGCCCCACGGCGGCGGCGCCGATGGTCACGTCGAACGGGCCGTACTGCTGCAGCCGGCCGTCAGGGGTGAGCAGGTCGAAGCGGTACTGGTACGTGCCGCCCGCGAGCGCCCCCGGGTCGACCACGAAGCAGTCACCCGTGCAGAGCGAGTTGGCTTCGGTGACCGGATGGAACGTGCCGCGGTCCGCGCGCAGGATCGTGTAGCGCGAACCCGCCCAACTGCCCTCGAGGGTGATGCGCGGTACGCCGTCCAGATCATCCACGCGCACGCCGGGTGACTGGGCGGATGCGACCTGCGGCGCCGAGACGAGTGCGAACAGCACGAGGAGCGTGGCGATCGGGCCGGAACGGTTCACGTGGGCACCTCCGAGGTGGGACGGCATGCACAGGATACGCGCGAGGCGGCCGGATGTGTCCCTCCATCGCACCGGCGCCTGCGCGCGAACCTTGACGCCACCGGCGAGCGCCGATAAGTTGCGGCACCGCTCCCACTTGCGCCCCGACCCGAGCTCCCGAGGAAGTCGATGCGGCTGTCCGAACTGCTCGTGCCGCAGGCCGTCACCACGCGACTGGCGGCCCGCACCAAGCGAGAGGCGATCGCCGAGCTGGTCGACCGCCTCGAGTCGGCGCACGGCCTGGCCAGCCAGGGCGAGATCCTCGACCGTGTGCTGCGCCGCGAGGCCATGATGAGCACCGGCATCGGCAATGGCGTGGCGATCCCGCATGGCAAGGCGCGACTGGTCGACCGCATGGTCGCCGCGTGCGGTGTGGCGCGCGAGGGCATCGAGTTCGACACGGTCGATGGCGAGCCGGCCTCGCTGTTCGTGCTGCTGGTCGCGCCCGAGTCCGCTGGCGCACTGCACGTGAAGGTGCTCGCCAACATCTCGCGGCTCCTCAAGGAGGAGTCGGTGCGCCGCATGCTTCGCGAGTCGGCCAGCCCCGAGGACTTCCTCGCGGTGCTGCGCAACGCCGAAGCCGCTCACATCCCCGGCTGAGTCAGCGGGCCGCCGCCCGCTCGCACGGAGGCCGCATGCATCTGCTGCACGCATGGACGTCGCTGGCGCTCGCCGACCTGGTGCGACTGCTGGCCCTGCCGGTCGCGGTGGCGCTTGCCACGTTCCTGCCCGGGCGGCGGGTGGCGCGCGTGACGGCGGGCGTGGTGGCCGCGTGCATGCTGCTCATGGCCGAACTCGGCGCGGCGATGTTGGGGCGCGCCGGCTGGGCCGCGCGGGGGACCGTGCTCGCCGTGTGGGTGGGCCGCGGCGCTGCGGAGTCGGCGACGGGGCGCGAGCCGCGCCGCGCCGGATTCGAGGCGTGGGTGCTGGGGCTGCCGCTCGGCGTGGGCGTCATGCTGCTGCTGCTCGCGGCGCTGTCGCGGCAGCAACTGGCGCCCGAGGCGTCGCGTCTCGCGCTCTCGGGCGTGCTGCTCGTGTCCTTCGGTCTGCTGCACCTGCTCACGCGGCGGCATGTGCGGCGTGCGGCGATCGCGTTCGCGGCGCTGGCGCTGGGCCTCGAGCTGCTCGCCGCCGCGGTGCGCGCCCTCGACGTGCTGCACGAGGGCGCACCGGCGGGCGCGGCGCTCGCCGCGGCCGTGCTGGGATCGGCGCTGCTGCTGCGCCTGGCCGACGCGCGCGAG
>CADEFY010000191.1:4522-6247 GCA_902826705.1 uncultured bacterium | reverse complement strand
CGCACGGTGGTCACGCCGGGGCGCGACGCCGCGTGCTTCCCGCCCGGCGATGTGCGCGCCATCGCGCGCACCCTCGCGCAGCTGGTCGAGGACCCGGCGCGGCGGGGCCGCATCGCCGAGGCCGGCCGTCAGCGTGCACTCGAGTTCGCGTGGCCGCGTGTGGTGGACCGCATCGAGGCGGTCTATCGCGAGGCGATGGGCCACCGTCAGGCGGTGCTCGCGGGTCATCGCGTCGCCTGACGCGCGCATGAGCATGCCCCAGGACCGGCCTCCGCTCCTCGCCCAGCGGGACTTCGCCGCACTCTGGTGGGGCCAGCTCATCTCGCTGCTCGGCGACCGGCTCAACTACCTCGCGCTCGGCGGCCTGCTGCTGCAGCACACCGGGCGGTTCGCCGATGCCGCCCAGAGCAGCCTGCTGCTCGGCGTGCTCGGCAACGTCATGCTGGCGCCGGTGCTGCTCTTCGCGCCCTTCGCCGGCCCGTGGGTGGACCGCTGGAACCTGCGCTCGACGCTGATCGTGAGCGACCTCGTGCGCACGGCGCTCGTGGTGGCGATCCCCGTCTCCTACGCGATGACCCAGCACATCGGCATCACGTTCGCGCTCGTGTTCCTGATGTTCACCTGCAACGTGTTCTTCCTTCCGGCCAAGAGCGCGATGACGCCCGAGTTGGTGGACCCCTCGCAGTTGCTCGCTGCCAACACGCTGCTGTCGATCGCTGGCATCATCGCCACCGCGGTCGGCGCGCTGATCGGCGGCTGGATCGTGGATCACTGGGGCTGGGCCACAGCGCTGTGGATCGATGCGGTCACCTACCTCGTGTCCGTCGGCTCGCTCGCACTGATCCGCTATCGCGCGCGGCCGCGCGAGGCGCTGCCGCCAGTCACGCTGCGCGGCTATCTGCGCGAGATCGGCGACGGGCTGCAGGTCGTGCGGCGCTCGGCGGCGGTGGGCCTGGCGCTCACGGCGCTCGCGGCCGTGTGGCTGGGGGGCGGCTTCCTGCATGTGGCCGGCAACCAGCACATCCAGCGCGCGGCCAGCGTGCCCGGCATGGAGCGCATCGGGATCCTGATGGCGGTGCTCGGACTGGGCGCTGGCGCGGGGACGTGGTGGGTCAATACGCGCGGGCGCGCCATGGCACGGCCGGTGCTGCTCGGCGTGGGGCTGATGCTGACCGCCGTCTGGCTCACCACGTTCGCCACCAGCACGCTGTTCGCCGTGTTCGCCGTGGCGGGATTCCTGATCGGTGTGTGCATCGCGCCCACGTTCGTGCTGACGGAGACGCTGCTGCAGGAAGGCACCGAGGTGCACCAGCGCGGCCGGGTGTTCGCCATGCGCGACTTCGCCATGCGGCTCGCGTTCCAGCTCGCGATCCTGGTCGCGGCGTTCGTGACGCCGGCGCTGGGCACGTCGTTCACCATGATCCTGGCGGCCGGACTGATCGCGGTCGCGGGTCTGCTGTCGCTCGGATGGGGACGGCGTGCGCCGGAGCTGATGCGGATCGGTCAGGCCAGCGGCGGCTGACGCGCCTCGGCGGTCGGCAGCAGGTCGACACCGAGCCGCTGGCGCACCTCGTTGCGGAACACCTCGGGCGCCGCATCTCGGCCCGCACGGCGGCGGAAGTCGTCGAACGCCTCGAGCAGGGCCGGACCGTGGTCGCGGAAGAGACGCTGCTGCTGCGCGGCCTCGAACAGGCCGGGGCCGACGCGCGCGTCCAGCGCATCCAC
>CADEFY010000191.1:0-4512 GCA_902826705.1 uncultured bacterium | reverse complement strand
GGGGGGTGTGCGCGCGCCGGGCTCGCGGGAGCGGGGGTCGGGGGCGCGGACGGGGCGGCGTCGGATGCGGGTGTCGGGGGCTCCGCCGACATGGGCCGCTCGCCGCTCGGCGAGGCGGCCACCTCCCCATCGACGCCCACGACGAACTCGTGCGCGCACGCCGGGCAGCGCACCCGTGCGCCATGCGCGCCCATGAGACTCATGGGCAGCAGGTATTCGCGCGTGCAGTCAGGACAGCGGATCATGAATCCGGACATGCGGCGACTGTAGCGGCTGCCGCCGCCCACCGCCACGCCTGCGTGGGCCTCAGCGCAGCACGGCGACGCGTCGCACCTGGCGTTCCCCCGCCGACTCGAGCACGGCCAGGTGCAGGCCGGGCGCGACCGCGCGACCGCGGTCGTCGCGCAGGTCCCAGACGCGCTCGTGCTCGCCTGCCGCCAGCACTTCATCGGTGATCGTCCGCACGAGCCGGCCGTCGAGGCTCAGGATGCGCAGCCGGACGCGCTCCCCTGCGCGCGCGACACGCATGCCCAACCGCACCGCACCGCGTGCGGGATTGGGCGCGGGAATGGACAAGGCGAGCCCCGCGGTGCCCGCGATCGGCACGTCGAGCGAGCCCGTGCGGATGCGGAGCATGCCGTGCGAGACCTCCGCCACCGGTGTGCCCTCGTTGAACTGCATCTGGCTCAGCGTGAGCGGCAGGTCGGTGCCCACGGGCGCGTCGGCGCGGATCACCACACGCACGGTGGCGAGCCGCGATGAGCCGACGGGCACCGGGACCGTGCCTGCGGCGGCCGCCACGGCGAACGCGGCCGTGGTGTTGCGAGCCGGCGCGCCCCAGGTCCACAGGAAGCCCTCGCCCGTCACGAAGGAGGAGGACTGGATGATGCTCGCGCCGAGTTCGAGCCGGACCTGCATCGCCACGATGCCGAGCCCATCCGGACCCGGCACGGTCTCGATCGGCAGGTCCACGGTCGCGCCGGGCGCCGCGGTGACGATCGGCGCCACGACGCCGACCGCCTGAGCCGCACCCGGCGCGAGGATCAGCGTCGCCACGACGAGCGCGCGGAAGACCGAATGGTTCGTGTTCATCGGATCACCGCCAGGCGGCGCGAGCGCGATCCGCTCGCCGTGTCGAGCCGCGCGAAGTAGAGGCCCGCGGGGGCCGGGGCGCCGCGCGCGTCCGCGCCATCCCATACCACCGTGCCCGGGCCGGCGGGCATCGGAGCCTCGAGCAGTGCGCGCACGAGCCGCCCATCCGCGCCATAGATGGCGAGCCGCACCGGCAGCGGCCCGCTCGGGAGCGTGAACTCGAGGCGGGTGGCGCCGCGGACCGGGTTGGGACGCGGCGCGGACAGCTCGAGTCCCGTGATCCCGGACGCCGGCACATCGACCGTGGTGCGCACGCGGATCAGGCCGTTGCCCAACTGCGGCAGCGGGGAGCCCTCGTTGCAGAGCAGACTCGCGAACACGACCGGGATGTCGATCCCCGGGGGCGCGGCGGGAGAGATCGTGAACTGCAGGGCGTGCATGACGGCGCCACCGGCGAGCGGCGCCGGGCCCGCCGCGGTCAGCTCGACGCGGCCCGCCACTGGGAACTGCGTGAGCACCTGCGGCACCCACGCGCCGATCATGCCGGAGCCGGGGTTGGCGACGGCCGAGAGATGGGTGGGGCTGAACGTCGCCACTGCCTGCACGGAGAACACCTGCAGCGGATCGAGCGCCCGATCGCTCTCCATGACCAGGTGCACCGTGGCGCCGGGCGGCGCGCTGACCGTGTCGAGTGTGGCGCGGAAGTCGAACACGTTGACAGCGGTGTTGAGGTCGTTCGCCCCCACCGCGTCCACGATGGACACGCGCGTCACGCCGCCCTTGACCGCGGTGAACAGCCCCGTGGGCGAGATCGTGCCGATCGTGGGATCGAGCACACTCCAGGTGAGCGGCGCGGTCGCCGATCCACTCACCGTGAACTGCCGGGTCTCCCCCGCCAGCAGCGTGACGTTGTCCGGAGCGATCGTGAGGGTGGGCAGCCCGGTGATGGTCAGAGTGTTGTTCGTCGTGAGCGCCGGGAGCAGCTCGTTGAACAGGGCCTGAGTCACGTTGAGTGTGACGCCTCCCGCGATCGTTCCGGCCGTGACCTGGAGATAGCAGAGCACTCCCGCTCCCGCCAGATCCGAGGTGCCCGCGAAGTCGAACGTGCAGCTCGTGAGGTCCGAGCTGAAGCCCACGGGGCCGTAGCCCGACAGCAGCGTGCCCGGCGGCGTCGAGACACCCGTCACGGTCATGCGGCCCGCGGGGAACGTCACGGTGCACTGCCCGGCGCGGATCCCGAGCCCCGTGAGGCTCGAGACGGTCACCGGCACCTCGACCGAGTTCCCGACGAACACGCTCGCCGGGCCTGCCGTGAGACTCATGCCGCGCACCAGGATGTCCGCGTCGGTGGTGTCGCGGCGGCCGGCGTTGTCCACCGCGAACACCCGCACGGCCCCCGGCGCCACGCCCGTGAGCACCCCCGAGCCGTTGACCGTCGCGATCGCGGGGTTGGTCGTGGCCCAGGTCACGGGCGCAGCCACGCTGCCGAAGACGTTGAACGCCAGCGTGTTCCCCCTCACGACCGTGCCCTGGTCGGGCGAGACGGTGATGATCGGAGTGGCGCTGATCGTGATCGTGCCGTTCGACGTGGTGTCGTTGGGAGTGCCCTCGTTGAACTCGAGCGCGCTCAGGGTGAGCAGCGCGCTGTTGGCCGTCAGCTGGGTCGGGGAGATCACGAAGCGCAGCAGCAGCAGCGTGCCCGCCCCGGAGAGCGCGTTCGTCCCGGCGGTGGCCACACGCAGGCGGCGTGTGGGCGCGGAGATGATGTCGACGTCGAACGAGGCATCACTCCAGCCCGCGGTCCCGGCGAGGGTGCCGGCTTCGATCACGTCGGCGGCGCTGACGAGATTGCCGTTGTAGGTGACGTCGAACTGCACGGAGCGGATCGCGAGCCCGGTCGTGTTGCTCACCGTGAGCGCCACATCGACCGTCTGCCCGGCGAGTCCGGAACCCGAGCCGACCGCGACCTGGACCGCCCCGACCGGGGCGGCGAGCAGGCCTGCGGCGAGCACGATGGCGCCGAGGAGCGAGGAAGGAGTGCACATGGATCCCTCGCTCAGCGGACGACGATCAGGCGGTGAGTGGCGTCGAGCGTGCGCGTCCGGGCGCGGACCAGGTACATCCCGGGTGCGACACGGCGCCCCTCCGCGTCGCGAAGGTCCCACGCCCAGTCGTGCAGCCCCGGTGCCAGCGCGCCCTGTGACAGCATGCGCACCGTGCGACCGGACACATCGAGCACCCGCACGTCGGCATCGAGGCCGTCGGCCTCGTGCGCGATCGCCAGCGCGAGGCGGGTGGGGCCGCTGGCCGGATTCGGGGCCGGCTTCGCGAACGCGGTGCGCGCGGGCGTTGCGGGGACCGCCGGCGTGAGCACCTCACGCTCGTTGATCCGCGCCGCGACCAGGCGCGGCGCACCGGGAGACTCGCCACCGCCGACGAACCGGAGCAGCGCGATCTCACCCGGGCGCACGCCCTCGGCCGAGGCCAGCGCCAGGCGCAGCTCGCGGTCCGTGGCGTGCTCGGCGTGCGCCGCACTCGCATCGAGCTGCACCCGGTCGAACGTGCCGGGCAGGCCCGTCAGGGTCAGCTCCACGCCGAAGAGCGGCGCGGTGCCCGTGGCCTCGACCGGCAGCAGCCAGGCCTCTCCCTCGCGTCGCAGCGCGCCCAACCGCAGCTCGAAGTCCCCTTCCGCACGCGTCAGCGCGGCGGCCAGCTCCGGGGCGCGACCCGACTTGTTCGTGTTGGCCGGGAAGCTCGGGATGATGCCCGCGGCGTACTGCAGGATGAGCGAGGCATCCAGTGCCGAGACACCCGCGGCGCCACTGACATCCGCGACGAGCAGCTGCAGCGGGTTGAGCGAGGCCGCGCTGACCAGGTACTGCAGGATCAGCGAGGCATCGAACGCGAGCACGCGGCCATTGAGGCTCACGTCGCCGAGCAGCGGATTGATGATGCCGGTGGCAGCGAACGGCAGATAGTCCACGTTGTTGCTCACGACATCGCCGAGCCCCGCGTTGCTGCCCAGCCCGCAGAGGTCCGCCGTGGCCGAGGCGTCATTGGGGCCCGAGGCGGCGCCCCACCAGCAGCCTTCGGCGCTCACGCAGAAGGAGCCGCCCACGTTGTCGATCCCGAAGCTCTGGTTGCCGAAGATCGTGCAGCCGCGCACGAGCGGGTTGCTGGCGCCCTCCACGCGGATGCCCGTGCCGTTGTTGATCACGATGCAGGAGTCGATCGTGGGCGCCGAGTTGATGCACCGCACGCCGTACGACGCGTTGCGGAAGACGTTGTTGCGGAACACGCACTGCGCGTCGATCGCCGTGCCCTCGATCGTCACGTAGTTCCACAGGTTCGGGCCGGGCGCGGTGGCGGTGCTGTCCATGTTGGTGTCGCCGCCGTAGAAGTCGTCACGCTCGCTGGTGA
>CADEFY010000190.1 GCA_902826705.1 uncultured bacterium | reverse complement strand
CACCGCAGTCGCGGTCACGCCGGTCACCTCGGTGGACCGCGTCCCGGTCCGCGACGGCACCGTGGGCCCCATCACCCAGTCGATCCAGAAGGCGTTCTTCGGCATCGTGACCGGCGAGCAGGCCGACCGCCACGGCTGGCTGACGCCCGTGCCGCAGGGCGCGGCGATGCCGCGCGCCTGATGCGCGTCGCGATCGGCAGCGATCACGCGGGCCATGCGCTCAAGCAGCGGCTGGCCGCCGAGCTGACCGCACTCGGGCACGAGGTGACCGATCTCGGCACCGATTCGCCCGAGCGCTCGGTCGACTATCCCGATTTCGCGATCCCCGTCGCCGAGCGCGTCGCCCGCGGTGAGGCGGACCGCGGCGTGGTCGTGTGCGCCACCGGCATCGGGGCGAGCATCGCAGCCAACAAGGTCGTCGGTGCGCGGGCCTCGGTGGTGACGAGCGAGGCCACCGCGCGGCTCACCCGCGCCGACAACGACAGCAACGTGCTCGCGCTCGGCGCGAAGACCGCACCGAGCGAAGCCGAGGCGATCGAGTGGCTTCGCGTGTGGCTGACCACGCCGTTCGAATCCGGCCGCCACGCGCGGCGCGTCGACAAGATCCGCGACTACGAGGCACAGCGCCCCAGGCCCTGAACCGGCGCGCCGCCCGGCGCGCGAGGAGAGCACGCGTGTCCGATCTGACCCGGCAGGATCCCGATGTCGCGCGCGCCATCCGCGACGAGGCCGACCGCCAGCTCTCACAGCTCGAGCTGATCGCCTCGGAGAACTTCGTCAGCGGCGCGGTGCTCGAGGCGGCGGGCTCGGTGCTCACCAACAAGTACGCCGAGGGCCTGCCCGGCAAGCGCTACTACGGCGGGTGCGAGTTCGTGGATGTGGCCGAGGACCTCGCGCGCGACCGCGCCCGGCGGTTGTTCGGCGCGGACCACGCCAATGTGCAGCCGCACTCCGGGGCATCGGCGAACCTCGCGGCCTATCTCGCGGTCTCCGAGCCCGGCGACACCCTGCTCGGCATGCGGCTGGCCCACGGCGGCCACCTCACGCACGGGCATGCCGTGTCGGTGTCGGGGCGGCTCTGGAAGGCCGTGCAGTACGGGGTCCGAGTGGAGGACGGGCGGATCGACTTCGACGAGGTCGAGCGGCTCGCGCGGGAGCACCGGCCGCGCCTGCTCGTCGCGGGCGCGAGCGCGTATCCGCGCACGATCGACTTCGCCCGCTTCGGCCGCATCGCCGACGAGGTCGGGGCCACGCTCGTCGTGGACATGGCGCACATCGCCGGCCTCGTGGCCGCCGGACTGCATCCGAGCCCCGTGCCGCATGCGGCCGTCGTCACCACCACCACGCACAAGACCCTGCGCGGACCGCGCGGGGGCATGATCCTCTGCCGCGCCGAGCTCGCGGAGAAGGTGGACAAGCAGGTGTTCCCGGCGCTGCAGGGCGGACCGCTGATGCATGTGATCGCAGCGAAGGCGGTGTGTCTCGGCGAAGCGCTCGCGCCGTCGTTCCGCGACTACGCCGAGCGGGTGGTCGCCAATGCGCGCACGCTCGGCGAGGCGCTGGTCGCGGCGGGCTTCCCGCTGGTCTCCGGCGGCACCGACAACCACCTGCTCCTGCTCGACCTGCGCGAGCGCGGCCTCACGGGCAAGGTCGCCGAGGAGGCGCTCCACCGGGCACGCATCACGGTCAACAAGAACGCAGTGCCGGGCGATCCGCAGAAGCCGTGGGTCACGAGCGGCATCCGCATCGGCACCCCGGCGCTGACCACACGCGGCATGGGCGAGGCCGAGATGCGCACCATCGCCGCGTGGATCGCGCGAGTGCTGTCGGCTCCCGAGGATGCCGCCGAGGGGGCGGCGGTCGCCGAGCAGGTGCGGGCGCTGTGCGCGGGCTTCCCGGCCTTCCGCGCCGGGGCCGCCGGTGGGGCGGCGGTGGGCGGTCGTGCAGGTTGAGCGCCCGCGGCGCGCAACCTGCACCTGATGGGACCGGGTGGGATGGCGCAGCCCGCGCTGGGCGAGGGCTCGCGCGTGGCACCTTTCCTGCGATCGTGCGGGTGACGTTCCTCCAGCGGAGACTCCCGTGCTCGACACCATCGCCCTGTCGCTGGCTCACCGCCTGGCCCCGCAGTGGGTGCCCGGCGCCACGTTGCATCGTCGCGCCCTCGCTCTGTGCGCCGCCGGCCGGCCCGAGGCGGCGGGGCCACTGATGGAGGCGGCCGCCCTGGCGTACCGCCGCGAACTCGCGGTGGAGGCGCTGGCGCGGCTGCGCGTGCACCAGTCCATGGCACAGCTGCGCGCGCGGGGCGGCGATCCCGGCGAGTCCCCGATGCTCTTCGACATCGTGCAGGGCGTGCAGCGGTTGTCGCGCCTCGAGCGCCTCGACCCGCCCCACGAGCTCGATGACGCGCGTGCAGTGCTCGCCGAGTGGCTCGGCGAACCGCAGGAGCGGCGCGCCGCCTGATCCAGCGGCGGCCGGGCCCCGCCCGCGCGGGGCGCCCGTGGGCTTTCCCGCGCGTTCGCCTGCGTTATACTGCCGCGGCTCGAGAGGATCTCGTTCCCGTGGCCGTCACCTTCCAGGAAGGAAGTCATGACCGTCGATTCCCAGACCGCGCGACGCATCGAACGCGCGGGTGAGACGCTGCAGCGGGTCCGCGACGAGGTGGGGCGCGCCGTCGTGGGCCAGAAGGCGATGATGGACCGGCTGCTCATCGGTCTCCTCACGGGCGGGCACGTGCTGCTCGAGGGCGTGCCGGGGCTGGCCAAGACCCTCGCCGCCAACAGCCTCGCCAAGGCGCTGTCGCTGCGATTCCGCCGGATCCAGTTCACGCCCGACCTGCTGCCCGCCGACCTGACCGGCACGCTGATCTACAACCCGCGCGAGGGCACGTTCAGCGCCAAGAAGGGGCCGCTGTTCTCCAACCTCGTGCTCGCCGACGAGATCAATCGCGCGCCGGCGAAGGTGCAGTCGGCGCTGCTCGAGGCCATGCAGGAGCGCCAGGTCACGCTCGGCGACGAGACGCACCGGCTCGAGGACCCGTTCCTGGTCCTCGCCACGCAGAACCCGATCGAGCAGGAGGGCACGTACCCCCTGCCCGAGGCGCAGAGCGACCGCTTCATGCTCAAGGTGAAGGTGGGCTACCCCGAGCGGGCGGAGGAGAAGGAGATCCTGCGCCGTGCCGGGATGTCGGAGCCGGCCGTGCTGACGCCGCAGGCCAGTCGCGAGCAGGTGCTCGAGGCGCGCGCTGCGCTCGAGACGGTGTACGTCGATGACAAGATCCAGGAGTACGCGCTCGACCTCGTGGGCGCCACGCGGCGCCCCAAGGACTTCGGTCTCGCGCTCGACGCGCTGATCACGCACGGCGCGTCGCCGCGGGCCACGCTCTTCCTCGTGCGCGGGGCCATGGCGCACGCCGTGCTGCGCGGCCGGCCGTACGTGCTGCCGGAGGACGTGAAGGGGATCGGGCTCGACGTGCTGCGCCACCGCATCCAGGTCTCGTACGAGGCCGAGGCGGAGGGCGTCGACGGCGAGGAGGTCGCGCGTCGGATCCTGGAGCAGGTGCGCGTGCCCTGATGGCAGCCCCCGAGCTGCTGCGCCGCGTGCGTCGGCTCGAGATCCGGAGCCGGCATCTCGTGGAGGACCTGTTCACCGGTCGCTCCGAGAGCGTGTTCAAGGGCCGCGGAGTCGAGTTCGAGGAGGTGCGCCCGTACGTCCCCGGGGACGAGGTGCGAGACCTCGACTGGAACGTGACCGCACGCCTCGGCGCGCCCTACGTGAAGCGTTTCGTCGAGGAACGCGAGCTCACCGTGATGCTGGTGGTCGACGTCTCGCGCTCCATGCGCTTCGGCACGCACGGGCAGGAGCGGCGCGAGTTGGCCGCCGAGCTGTGCGCCGTGCTCGGGTTCGCTGCGGTGCGGCAGGACGACCGTGTCGGGCTCGTGCTGTGCGCAGGCGAGGTCGAGCACTTCGTGCCGCCGGCGCGCGGCCGCCGGCATCTGCTGCGCATCCTGCGCGACCTGCTGGCACACGAGACGCGCAGCGAGGGAACGCGGCTCGGCGAGGCGACCCGCTTCCTCACGCGCAGCCTCAAGCGCCACTCGCTCGTCTTCTGGATGTCCGACTTCGAGGACCAGCTCGATCCGCGCGACTGGCGCGTGCTCTCGCGACGGCACGAGCTCACCGCGCTCGCGCTGCGCGATCCGCGCGACGAGGTGCTGCCCGCGGCGGGCTGGGTGGTGCTCGAGGACCTCGAGACCGGTGCGCGCCGCATGGTGGACACCAGTTCGGGCGTCGTGCGGCAGCGCTATCTGGCGCACGCCCGCGAGCGCCGGCGCATCTCCGAGCAGGCGCTCGCCCGCGCCGGCTGCCCCATGCTCACCCTCTCCACCGATCCGCAGCGACCGTGGCTGCCGGTGCTGCTGCAGCACTTCGCCTCACGCCGCCGCGGCCGGGGGGTGGCGTGAGCGGTGGCCTGCGCCTGGCCGCACTCGCGATGGCGCTCCTCCTCGGCGCGCCGGCGGGAGTCGGCGCGCAGGTCCCTGCGTCCGGATCGCTGCCCCCTGCGCTGCAGGGTGGGCCGCGTCGCGCCGTCGAGGGCGTGCCGCTCCGCGTGAGCGTGCACCCGTCCCCGGCGGCGATCGGAGCGCGACTCGCATACCGCGGCGCGGCGGTCGTCGACCGCCGCGTGCGCGTGGACGTGGTGCGCCCCCGCTCGGGGGGCGCGTTCACCTGGAGCGAGGCCCGCATCCGGCGCGTGCCGTTCGCCCAGCAGGGCAGCAGCCAGTGGGGCCTGCGCGACAGCGTGGTGTTCGAGGCGACGCTGCAGGTGTTCGACACGGGTCTGGTCGCGGTGCCCGGGCCCGAGGTGCGCTTCCAGGGCGTGTCGTGGTCGACCCGCGCGCTGCGCACGCGGCTGCCCACGGCACACGTGCTCATCCAGAGCACGCTCAATGCCGCCGACACGGCGGCGCGGTTCCGCCCGCTGCGCGGCCCGCTCGCGGCCCCGTGGTGGGAGCGGATCAGTTGGTCGCGCGTCGCGGCAGGCGTCCTCGCGCTGGCGGCGCTGCTGCTGTTCGTGCGCATGCTGCGCCGGCGCAAGCCGGCGGCCGCGCCAGTGCGTCCGGTCGCCGCCGCGCCGCGGCCGCGGCGCGACGCGGCGGGCGAGGCGCTCGCCGCGCTGGCGGCGCTGCGGCGCGAACAGCTCCCCGAGCACGGACGCTTCGACCAGCACGCCTTCGAGCTCACACGCATCCTGCGCCGCTACCTCGAGGCCACGTTCGTGGCGCCGCGTCCGGGGGACACGAGCCCCGAGCTGATCGAGCGCATGCGTCAGAGCCGCCACGCCGAGGAGCAGCTCACACGCCTCGCGGGCCTGCTCGGAGTCTGGGACCGGCTCAAGTTCGCACGCGCGAGCTCGTCGGTGAGTGAGTCGCGGGCGAGCGAGTCGCTGGTCGAGGACCTGATCGAGCGCACGCGCGGTGCAGGGCGGGTCGCATGATCCGGTTCGAGTATCCGTGGCTGCTGCTCCTGCTGCTGCTGGTCCCGGGGGTCGCCTTCTGGCGCCACCGCCGAGCGGAGACACGCCCGCCGGCCGTGCTGTGGGGCCCACTGAGCGGCCTGCAGGTGCACTTCTGGCGCTCGCGAGCCGTACTGCTGGTGCGCGGGCTGCCGTGGCTCGTGCTGGTGCTCGCGCTCGTCGCGCTGGCGCGGCCGCAGCAGGGGTTGCAGCAGAGTGAGGTGGAGTCGCGCGGCGTCGACGTCATGCTGGCGCTCGACATCTCGCCCAGCATGCGCGTGGACGACATGGGCGGCGGCACGCGGCTCGACGTCGCTCGCAGCACGGCCATGGATTTCGTGCGCGGCCGGCACCACGACCGCGTCGGCGTCGTCGCGTTCGCCGCGACCGCGTTCACGCAGTCCCCGCTGACGCTCGATCACGAGACGCTCGTGGACCTGATCCGCCAGATCGACTTCGGCATGGCCGAGGACGGCACGGCGATCGGCATGGGACTGGCCACGGCCGTGCAGCGGCTCAAGGACAGCCGCACGCCCTCCAAAGTGGTGGTGCTGCTCACCGACGGCGAGAACAACCGCGGCGCGATCGATCCGCTGACGGCCGCCGAGCTGGCCCGCGCGATGGGGGTGAAGGTGTACACGGTGCTGGTGCGCCGGCCGACGATGGCGCGTGTGCGCGTGGACGACCCGGTGCTCGGCCCCACGTTCGTGATGCAGGCCGTCGATGTCGACGAGGCGCCGCTGAT
>CADEFY010000189.1 GCA_902826705.1 uncultured bacterium | reverse complement strand
CCAGGACCTCTCGTTCAAGGCATCGGGGCGTTTCGCGCTGCGCGGCTGGCAGCTCGATGCGGACTACGGCGACACGCAGGCTGAGTCGGACTTCCCTCGGCAGCGGCGCACGTACGGATATCAGGAGGACCTGGAGTCCAACACGGCCAACGGCACCGTCACCAAACCGTTCGGGCGCGCTTTCGTGAGCAAGCTGACCAGCTCGATCAGTCTGAGCCGGTATCGCTACACCGCCACGGCGGATTCGGCGACGCCGCCCTCGCCGCGCGACGCCTACCGCCAGAACTATCGGGGCGAGCTGCTCTACAACCGCAGCGAGCGCGTCAACACGCGCATCGCGCTCGACGTGGGCCTGACGCGGTCGATCAATCTGCTGCCGCAGAGCGTGTCGTCCAACAACGACACACGCTCCTACCGCGGCGAGTGGAGCTGGAGCTACCGCATCTTCCGCGGGCTCACCGTGACGCAGACGAACTCGCTCACGGCCGACTACCGCTTCTACCCGTTCGCGATCGCGCGCAACGACGTGTCCCTGGACTACAACACGCTCACCAACCTCGCCGCCGTGCTGACGCCGCGGCTGAGCATCGACGTGCAGCACGTGGCGCGCCAGCAACCGCGGGGCAGTTACACGCGCGAGGCCGACGGCCGCGAATACCTGCGGCCCGCCGACGAGAATCTCAACTACACGCTGCGTGGCAACATCACCTACTCGCCGTCGCAGGTGCTGTCGCTGTCGCTGCGCCCCGAGTATCTGGCCACCGACCGGCTGGGCACGGTCAATGGCGTGGAATCCCAGGAGCGCTCGACGCGCCGGCTCAACTTCTCGGGCGGCGCCAACCTGAACGTGCCCGTGGGCAGCAAGGGGCTGCTCACCGGCAGCATCCAGCGCAGCTACAATGCCGAGCGCACCATCACCTACGCAGACGGGCTCGCCGAGCCCGCGCCGCGCTCGGAGACCGACTTCTGGAACGGGAGCCTGCAGTTCTCATGGCAGCTCTGACCCGAGGCGCCGCGATCGTGGCCCTGGCGCTCGCGCTCCCGGGCTGCCACCTGTTCCGCCCGGCGGAACCGCCGCCGCCGTCGGGCGACTCCGTGGTGCAGGACTACTCCACGCCCGGCCGATTGCTCAACACCATCGCCGACGCGATCGCCGACAAGGGCCCGGCGGGCCAGACGGCTTACGCGAACGCGTTCGCCGAGTCGACCGGCACCACCACGCGGGCGTTCTATGCGTTCCACTTCCCCGCCGTGGTCGACAACTGGCGTGCGGTGTCCCAGCGCGAGCCGCCCAACCCGTGGGACCTGGCGCTGGAGCGCAACTTCTACAGCTACCTCGTGGGTGTGTACGAGACCTATGACTACACGTTCGTCTGGGACCGCGATGGCAGCTCGCCCAACGACGAGATCGACGACGCCGCGGGCACCGCGCTGCTGCATCGCTTCTACACGCTGGTGGCGAGTTCCGAGAGCACGTCGGAACAGAAGGTGATCGCGGTCGGCTATGCGGACCTGTACCTGTACAGGACCTCGGGCCAGTGGGCGATCTACCGCTGGGAGGACCGCATCGACCCGAGCGTCGGCGTGACCCCCTCGGACCCGGACGAACTCTCGTTGGGTGCGAGGCGACTCGACTCCCAGTCGCTCCAGTAGGACACTCTCCGCGAGGCCCATCATGACGCCCCCCCCCTTGAGGACCCGACTCGCCAGGCGCCTGGCACCGCTGCTCGCGGCCCTGCCCGTGCTGCTCGCGGTCTCGGGCTGCTTCAATCCGTTCCGGCCCGCGATCTCGACCAGTCGCGGCCTGTCCTCGCCCGCCCCAGTCCCGAGCTCTCCGGCCAACGCCGTGCGGCTGCTCGAGTGGTGCTACAACAACCAGGACATCACGCTCTACAGTCAGCTCCTCACGGCCGATTACGAGTTCGTCTTCGCGCTCGCCGACTCGGCCGGCAACGCCTTCCGCGACCGCGTGATCCGCCGCGACGACGACATCGATTCCGCGACCAACCTGTTCGTGGGCGGCGGGGACCGTCCGCCCGCGTCGCGCATCACATGCTCGTTCGACCGCACGCTCATCGCGTTGGCCGACGGCCGGCCCGGCAAGGACCCGCGCTGGCACAAGTCCGTGTTCACCGAGGTCAGCCTGAATGTGCTGATCAGCGAGGGCGAGTCCCAGAGCAGCCTCGAGGTGCAGGGCAAGGCCCGCTTCTTCCTGGTGCGGGGCGACTCGGCGCGCATCCCCGACGTGCTGCAGCAGCAGGGCTTCCGGTCGGACTCGCTGCGCTGGTGGATCGAGCGCTGGGAGGACGAGACGCTGCCGTCACTCGTGTTCGATCCGGGGACGGTACGGGTGCGGCAGGTCGGGGCCGAGCCGGCCGCGACGAGGAACCCCTTGCAGTTCCTGACCCTGGGTGGGCTCAAGGCCCTCTTCTGGGACTCGCCACCCTTCGCGAGCCACACCGCCGCCGCGCAGGTCGCGCCGGCACGCCGGCGCTGATCGGCGGTTGAGGCCCCTCGGGGCCCCGCCTATACTGCGCCCCGCCTCACTCGAGTGGTTCCCGGAGGTGGGATCCGGGCGCCGGCCGGCGCCCATGCGGTCCCCTGCCCTGCATCGGCGCGCCATGGACGCGCGTCTGGAGGTCTCGATGGCTGCCATCGGCGCCAATTCCCAGTTGAATCCGCTCGAGAACGCCGAGCGCCAGTTCGAGGAGGCGGCGTCCCGCCTGAAGCTCGATCCGGGGGTCAAGGAGACGCTCAAGCGCCCCCGCCGCGCCACCATCCAGTCGCTGCCTGTCATGATGGACGACGGCAGCATCCGCGTCTTCACCGGCTACCGCGTGCAGCACTCGATCGCCCGCGGACCCGCCAAGGGCGGCATCCGCTTCCACCAGGACGTCACGCTCGAGGAGGTCGAGGCGCTGGCGTCGTGGATGACCTGGAAGTGCGCCGTGGCCGACATCCCGTTCGGCGGCGGCAAGGGCGGCATCAAGGTGGACCCGCGACAGCTCTCGCTGAGCGAGCTCGAGCGCCTCACGCGCCGCTACGCCGCGGACCTCTCCGACCTCTTCGGCCCGGAGTCCGACGTGCCGGCGCCGGACGTCAACACCGGCGAGCGCGAGATGGCGTGGTTCGTGGACACCTACTCCATGCACGAGCGCCGCACGGAACTCGCCGTGGTCACTGGCAAACCGCTCGAGGTGGGCGGCAGCGCCGGGCGCCGCGAAGCCACGGGCCGCGGCGTGATGATCTCGGTGGCCGAGGTGTGCCGCCGGCTGGGGATGGACCTGAAGGGCGCCCGCGTGGCGGTGCAGGGCTTCGGCAACGTGGGGGGCGTCTCCGCCGACCTGCTCGCGAGCGAGTGTGGTGCGAAGATCGTGGCGATCTCCGACGTGACCGGCGCGTACGCCGACCCCAACGGCATCGACGTCAAGGCGGCGCTCCAGCACGCCTCATCCCGCAAGGGCCTGACCGGCTTCGCGGGCGCCAAGCCCATGTCGGGTTCGATCCTCGAGGTGGACTGCGACATCCTCGTGCCCGCGGCGCTCGAGAACCAGATCACGAGTGACAACGCCGCGCAGGTCAAGGCGCGCGTCATCGCCGAGGGCGCCAACGGCCCCACCACGCCGGATGCCGACAAGATCCTCGAGGCCAAGGGCATCTACGTGATCCCCGACATCCTGGCCAACTCGGGCGGCGTCACGGTGAGCTACTTCGAGTGGGTGCAGAACCGCATGGGCTTCTACTGGCCCGAGCGCGAGGTCAATGGCCGTCTGCACGAGAAGATGACCAAAGCGGTGTCCGACGTGTGGGACATGGCCCAATCCGAGAAGGTCAGTCTGCGTGTGGCCGCCTACATGGTGGCGATCAATCGCGTGCTGCGGGTGCACCAGTTGCGCGGCATGTACGCCTGACGCCCGCACACGACAGGACACGACGAAGGGCCCGCGAGGATCGCTCCTCGCGGGCCCTTGACGTCGCTGCCGCTCGGTCTAGAACTTGAGCTTGAGGCCCAGCTCGACCGTGTCGTCGAAGAAGTTCCTCACCGGCCGGTAGGCGATGTCGACGGCCAGCTGCGTCGCCCCGGTCTTGACCTTGGCTCCGGCGCCGAACGCGTAGCCGGAGTAGAGGTCATCGCCCGAATCGAACTGCAGCGACTCATCGCCCGTCACGCCGTCGAGCTCGCTGGTCACCGTGCCGAACCACGAACCGCGCAGCGCGAACATGTCCCGGTAGTTCCACTCCGCGCCGGCCGTGTACGCATCGCCGACGAAGTTGTTGTTCTGGAACGCTCCGAGCATCTGCAGACGGTTGTCTGCACGCTGGTAGAGGTTGTACGTGGCCGACAGCGTGAAGAACGAGGGCATCTCGAACGGCGCGGTCGAGAAGCTGAGCGTGCGATTCGAGGCCGACGGGTCCGAGCCCGGAGGGAACGTGTTGACCTCCAGGTTCTCGCCGCCGAACTCCATGGAGCTGCCGAAGTTCTTCATCACCATGCCCAGCTTGAGGCCGCGCCAGCCGGTGTCGTACTGCACCCCGAGGTCCACCGCCACACCCGTCGCCGAGACGCTCAAGATGCGCTCGTTGACCATGTTGACCGTGCCTCCGAAGTTGACGCGATCGGTGAACTGACGCGCCCACGACAGGCCGAGCACCGTGAACGTGGGCTCGATGATCTCGCCGGTGCCGTCGGGCGCCTCCTCGGTGGTGACGATCACGTCCCCGATCGAGAGCACCTTGGCGTTGAAGCCGATCACGCCGAACGATCCGGCGCGCGCGGCGATCGCGGCGTAGTTGACCTTCATGTCGGCGATGTACTGCGTGTGGCTGAACAACGCCTCGCTGCCTTCCAGCCCCGCCAGACCGGCCGGGTTCCAGAAGATCGCGTCCACTCCACTCACATCGCTGGTGGTGCCGCCACCCAGTGCGGTGCCTCGCGGCCCCACCTGCAGCAGCAGTTCCGTGGCGCCACCGGTGCCCTTGCGCTCGTCCGAACCCGCCCATGCACTGGACGCGGCCAGCGCGAGCAGGGCCGTCAGACCGAGCGCACGCAGGATATGCCGGCTCATGAGTCGTCCTCCCTTGAAGTCGTTCGCGTTCATGGTCGTGTCCCTCATCAGAAGCTGTTCAGACGTTCCTTCTCCATGAAGATCACGAGGCGGCCCGTGTGGTCACCCACTCCGGGCACCTCGACGTGATAGATGTACACGCCGCTGCCCACCGGCAGGTCGTTCTTCGTCTGGAGATCCCACTCGAGGATCGAGCTCCCGGCGTCTGTCTTCTCGAGGGTCCGGACCAGCTGACCGGCCAGGTTGAAGAGACGCACCGTGCAGCGCTCCGGCATGTTCATGAACCGGAGCTTGCGGTTGAACTGGTTCAACTCGTACGTGGACCGCGCGTAGTACGGGTTGGGCACGGCGCGGATCCGCTCGAGGTTGGACTTGGCCAACGCACCGTCGCTCTGCACCAGGGCCTGCGTGCTGAACACATAGATGTCGTTGTCCTTGGCCGGATTGGCCCACGTCCACTCGAAGGCGTCCCCGTCATCGACCACGTCCGTCGGCGCGCGCAGATGCGCCGTGAGGGCCCACATCAGCGGCAGGACATCGTTGACGATCGAGCCGTCCTGCGCGATCTCGGCCTTGGGCGTGTCGCTGTACGGCCGCCGGATCACCATCAGGTACTCGCGATCTCCGTCGGCCGCGTCGGTCGGCGCCCAGGTGGAGTCATGCGTCGCGATGACCGCCTGGTCCGCCAAGGGCCGCAGCGTGCCGTCGTCGTCTGCGAGCGCGCGCTCCACGAACGCGACGTCGAGCTGGACGTCGTTGATCGTGTCCCACGCTTGGAAGTTGCAGTCGTGGAACCCGGCGTAGTCGTAGCCACGACCTGCCGTCGGAGCGGCCCCTCCCGCCGGATACAGCTCCTTGCGGTAGAAGCGGTAGGCCTTCTGGGTCGCGGTGGTGCTGAAGCGCAACTGCACCGTGGTGAAGGAGTCGGGCGCCACCGAGGGGTCGATCGTGCCCCCGAAGAAGTCGTACCCGGATCCGGCTCCACCGAAGAAGGCCGCCTGGCCGAAGTCTGCGCCCGTATACGCCCGGCGGTTCGTCTCGACCAGGTTCAGGTACGCCGCGTCCTGGAACTGGGCCGCGTACTTGCCGAACACCGTCACCTTGATGCCGTCGACGACCCGGTAGTCATCATCGCCGTTGCGATTGAGCTGCCCCGTGTACTTCACCTGGCCGGTGGTGCTGTCGGTGAGCGTCCACGAGG
>CADEFY010000188.1 GCA_902826705.1 uncultured bacterium | reverse complement strand
AGGCTGGGCGCCAGTTGCGGCTTGGCTGGAGCAACCGGCGCAGGGGCGCGGTGCCGAACCGCCAAGTCAAATTTCGGCCTGAATTGGACCCCGTGGTGGCGTTGCTCCGGCGTTCATCATGAATCGTCTCCGCGAGCGGCCTTAACTACGCCGGAGGACTGATTGGTCTCCCTGTCCTATTCCGAAACGTCCTCAAGGCGGCGGCTTGCTTCGCCGTCGCGGCGAGCGCCAAGGCGCGCGACGGGCGGAAATTGGCGCCTCGCCCTGGCGCTGCTCCTGAACGCCTTCGCGTGGAGCGGGATTTACCTCCTGATGGCTCGGCTCTCCTAAGCCTTTAGGGCCGCCCCCGCGGTTGGCCCGACCCCTGCACTGCCCTGTTCAGACTTGGTTCACCCTGTCTCCTTTTTACAGGCGAGCGCTGGAGCGGGCAGGTGATGCAACAGCATCGATCACGAATTCAGGACAAGATCAGCCGGACGATCGACGTGATCGTGGCGGGCTTGGCGCTCGTGTTCTTCGCGCCCCTGTTCATCGTCCTGGCGTTCCTCGTCTATCTCGAGGACGGCGGCCCGGCGGTCTTCGCCCAGGAGCGGATCGGCCGGCATGGCAAGCGCTTCAAGTGCTACAAGTTCCGGAGCATGGCGGTCGACGCCCAGGCGTGGCTCGAGGAGATTCTCGAGAACAATCCCGAGATGCGCGCGGAGTGGGAAGTCACCCGCAAGCTGCGCAACGACCCGCGCCAGACGGGGCTGCCGTTCGAGGTCGTCACATTCCCGTCAGCGCGGGACAGCGCCATGCTGTCGGGCTGGTGGTTCGCCGCCACCGACAGCGCGCCGGTCGCACTCCTGTGCGCGCGCTCCACGGGCACCATGGCCGATCTGCTGCCCTGCGTGAAGGAGTTCCACACGCGCGGCTTCAGCGTCATGCTGTTCGACTATCGCGACTTCGGCCCGGGCGGACCCGGCGAAGTCGACTCGCTGCGCCATGTGGTCTTCGCTTCGCGCTGGGCCGACGACACCGAGGGCGCGATGCGATTCGTGCGCCGCCGCGCGCCGGGTCGCGCGCTGCTGGCGTGGGGGCACGACCTGGGTGCCGTGAGTGCCGTCGCCGCGGCGGCACGCGACAAGCGGCTGGCGGACGCGCTCGTCGTGGGCAATCTGTTCTCCACGACGCAGGACCAGCTGTATGTCAACGGCACGTCGCAGATCCCCGGGGTCCCCGAGCGCCAGCGCGCGCTCATGCGCGGCAGCGACGAGCCGATCTCGGCCGTGCCCATGCTGCACACCCCGATGCTGGCGATCCTGGGCGCGCGCGACGCGCAGTGGACGATCGAGAAGACGCGACCCGTGGTGCAGCGCTCGCTGTCACGCATCGACCGCTGGACGCTGCCCGAGGCGGGGCATGACGGTGTCGAGGCCACGCCCGGCTACTACGACCGCATCGCGACGTGGTTCAAGGGCATCCTGCCGTACCTCAAGCCGCCCACGACGCTCTAGAGATGCGAACGAGGCGGAGCCGTGGGGCCCCGCCTCGTCCGTGACGGCTTCGATCCTGCGTTCGCGGTCAGCGATCGAACCCCGAACCGTACCCGGACACGAACGACGGCTGCGCATCGATCGTGATCGGCTGCGGCAGCCCCGACGCCGGTGAGGCCGGCCCGGCCTTGGAGGCGCTGGTCGACGCGTAGTCGCTCGGGTTCACGCGCGGCACGCCGGATCCGAACTTGGCGTTCACCGCATCGATCAGCAGATTGGCGAGCGCCGCGTGTGCGAGGTCGTTGGGGTGCACGCCGTCCAGGCTGAACAGCCCGCCCGTGATGAAATCGAGCGTGTAGGTCGTGGCGCCCAGGCGGTAGCCGTTGACGGCCACCGTGTTCAGCAGCCCGTTGAAGTCCACCTTGGCGACGAACGGCCGCTGCGTCAGGGAGTCGAGGTGAGCGTTCATCTCCGCCACCTCGGTGAGCGCTGCGGACGCCTCGGCCACGCTGAGGATCGTGGAGTCGGGAAGACTCTGACCCGTGCCGGGCGCCGCGGGGTTGACGTAGTTGTACGCCCCCACCGGGATGCCGATGCCCTGTGCGAGGTACGGCCCGGCGGAGAGCAGCACGAAGTCGCCGGCGGAGAGCGCCGTGCTGCCGGGTCCGATCAGCGCGACCGGTTGTCCCGTGGTGAGACTGACCGTGAACGCACTGAACGTGCGCACGTACGGCGTCAGCGTGGGATCCGGGACGTTGACCACCGCCACCTTGGTGTTGGGCAGCGTGGCGTGGATCGCGTCGATCCCCGCCGTGGTGGCGGCTGCGAACGCGTTGCTCGTGAGCGCGTTGATCGTGGTGCCCAGGGTCGTGGGGCCCAGGACCTCGTTGGAGCCGTACTCGAACGTCATGAACGTGGGGCCCTGGCCCAGCGCCTGCTGCGCGATGGTGCCCCGGTGCCGCACGATGTTGGTGAAGAAGTTCTGCGCCAGCGGCGTGCGATTCACCGGCGGAACCGTGGCGTAATAGTGCGTGGAGTCCACGAAGTCGAGCGCGATGGCGAACGGCACCGCCATGTTGCGGTACGACGACGGGTGGGCGTTGTTGATGAAGTTGCCCGTGGTGCGGCCCGCGTTGGTGAGGATCAACGGTGAATAGCTGGCCACACGCAGCAGCGCAGGGAAGCCGTCGAAGTCCACGACCGGCAGCGTGAAGTCGCCCGTGCCGCTCGACAGGACGGTCTTGCCGATCTGCCGCGCGAAGATCGCCGGGAACGACCGCACCTGATGGCGGTCCACGAGGCCGTTGGACTGGGTGCCCGCGCTGATGCTGGTGCCGACGGAGACGTACGTCGAGAAGTCGGCGTCGCCTGCGGTGAGCGTGGGGCGATTGATGGATTCGATGGAGTCACACGGCCCCTGGCAGCCTGCGAGGAAGGCCGCGAGGGCCGCGATGGCCAGGAATTGGAGTCGCTTGGTCATGGTCGGTCGGTCCTCTCGGCTCACCAGCGGAAACCGATGCTCGCGCCCAGCGCGTTGACGTACGACTTGTACACGCCGTCGTAGCCGTCGCGCTCACGGAGCTCGGTGCTGCGGTTCTCCACGAACAGGAACAGGTTGTACAGGTCGAGCTTCCAGTTGCCGCGGTCCCAGCCCAGGCCCAGCGTCACGCCATGCCGGGGCGCATCGGGCAGCAGCGGCGTGACCGACTCGGTCGGCGCGGCGGCCTCGTCGTAGTAGTAGCCGAACCGGTACTGGTAGTTCGCCATGCGGTGCTCGGCGCCGAAGCGCACCTGCCAAGAGTCCTCATAGTCCTCGCGGATCGTCTGGTCGAGCGAGCTGTCGTCGAACTTCAGATCCAGCTTCTCGAACGCCGACCACTGCGCCAGGTTCGCGTCGATCTCCCAGGTCCAATCCGGGCTCGGCGTCCACGCGATGCCCGTGGACAGGATCGCCGGGAACACCAGGTCCGTGGAGACGCCCTGGTCCGGTGGCAGCGACGCCGCCACGACGCCGTCGAACGCGGCGTCTCCCGTGAGGATCTGGGTGAAGTCCGCGTTGCCGTCGTCGATCGTGACGCCGATCTCGCCGCGGTAGTTGATGCCGAACCGCCACGCGTCGTTGGGCGAGAACAGCACGGCCGCCTGCGGGCCGTAGCCCGGCGTGAAGCCGCCCTCGAGCACCACGGAGGCCACGTTCACGGGCTGCCCGCCGGTGGTGACCTGCGTGCGGATGCTGTTGAGCTCGACCTTGGCCATGAGCGCGTTGGCGCCCAGCGCCACGCTCCAGCGGTCGTCGAAGGCCCACGCGAGCGACAGATTGCCGTTGATCGTCTGCAGGTCGGCCTTGGTGATGCGGTCGCGACCCGTGAACGTCTCGGGCGACTTCCACTCCACGCCCAGTCCGAATGGTGCGTTCACGCCCACGCCGTAGGACAGCTTGCTCTCGCCGACGCGGTTGGCCCAGTAGAGCGTGGGGGGGAAGAACATGCCCGGCTCCATCTCCTCGGTCACGCCGAGCCCCGGGTAGGGATCGAGTCCGGCGAAGCTCGTGCGCGTGGTGAGCCACGTGGCGCCGAGCTGAAGCTCGCTCTTGTCGAGGCGGCTGAGCGCGGCCGGATTGTAGAAGATCGCCGAGGCGTCCTGGACCGACGCCGTGGCGGCGCCCGCCATGCCCATGGCGCGTGCGCCCTGCTCGTAGATGTTGTAGCCCGCGCCGGAGGCGAGGCTGGGAGCGAGGCATGCGGTCAGTGCGACCGCGGCGAGTGCGCGGCGAAGCGGCTTCATGCGTCCCTTTCGCGTTGCGGTGGACATGGCCCGTGGGGGGTCACGCGCCCGTGTGGTACATCCCGTCGATGAGTGTCGCGAACTTCTCTCGGATCACCTTGCGCCGCACCTTCAGCGTGGGAGTGAGTTCTCCCGCCTCCGCGCTGAGATCGCGGTCCAGCAGATCGAACTTCTTGATCGTCTCGAAACTCGACAGTGTGGCATTGAGCGCATCGAGCTCGGCCTGGTAGATGGCGCGCACCTCGGGACGGCGGAGCAGCGCTCTGCGATCGGAGAGGTCCCAGCCCCGCGCCTTGGCCTCGAGCTCCAGATTGACGAAGTTGGGCACCAGCAGCGCCACGCAGTACGGCTGCTGGTCGCCGAGCATGACCGCCTCGGCGATCCACTTGCTGGTCTTCAAGCGGCCCTCGAGCGGCTGCGGCGCCACCTTCTTGCCGCCCGAGGTGACGAGCAGGTCCTTGAGCCGGTCGGTGATGCGCAGGAAGCCGTCGCTGTCGAACTGGCCCACGTCCCCGGTGTGGAACCAGCCGTCGCGGATCGCCGCCGCCGTGGCCGCATCGTTCTTGTAGTAGCCCATCATCACGTGCGGTCCGCGTGTGAGGATCTCGCCCTCGTCGCCGATGCGTGCCTCGACGTTCGGGATCGGCGGGCCCACCGCGCCCGGCTTGGCCTCCCCGAGGCGGTTGACGCAGATCACCGGCGAAGTCTCGGTGAGGCCGTAGCCCTCGAGGATCGGGATGCCGATGCCGTAGAAGAACTCCATGATCTTCGGCGCCAGCGGCGCGCCGCCCGAGATGCAGAAGCGCAGGCATCCGCCGACGCGGGCGCGCACCTTGGCGCCCACCAGCCGGTCGGCGATGCGCGCGCGGAATGCGAGGCCCGCGGGCACGGGCCGGCGCTCGAAGCGCAGCCGCGCGGCCTCGGTGCCGGCCTTGAGTCCCCAGAAGAAGATCGCCTTGCGCAGCGGCGGCTGCGACAGGGCGTTCTCCATGACCCGCGCGTAGACCTTCTCGTAGAAGCGCGGCACGCCGGTCATGACGGTGGGATGCACGTCCTGTGCGTCGGCCGCCACGGTCTCGAGGCTCTGCGCGTAGGCCACGGTGACGCCCGCGGCGATCATCGCGTACATGCCCGCCATGCGCTCGAGGATGTGGCAGAGCGGCAGGAAGCAGAGCGATGTGTCGGCCGGGTTCAGATCGAACACCTGCAGACACGACTCCACGTTGGACACGATGTTGGAGTGCGACAGCATCGCGCCCTTGGGCTCGCCGGTGGTGCCCGAGGTGTAGATGATCGTGGCGAGCTGCTCGGGCCGAACCGCGTCGACCCACTGGCGGAAGGCGGTGGGCGCCGCGGCCCGCGCCTGCTCGCCCTGCGCACAGACGTCCGCGAACGACCGCTCGCGGCCCTGCGCCGGCGGGCTGGGGTCCATCGCGATCAAGGTCTCGACATGCGCCATCCCCGCCGTGGCCGTGCGCAGCTTGTCGAGCTGCGCCGGCGTCGAGGCGATCGCCACCTTCACCTCGGCGTTGCCGAGGATGTAGCGCGACTGCTCGGCCGTGAGCGTGGGGTAGATCGGCACCAGCACCGCGCCCATGCCCACGGTGGCCAGGTCGGTGAGCGCCCACTCGTAGCGGTTCTCGGACACCAGCGCCACGCGGTCGCCCGGCTGCACGCCCAGCGCGCGCAGCCCGTGCGCCAGCCGCTCCACATCGAGCGCGGCACGATCGGCAGGGATCGACTCCCAACCAGAAGCCGTCTTGCGCATGAACTGCGCCGGCTTGTGGTGCTTCTCGACGGTGTCGAGGAACAGCCGGATCAGCGTTCGGGGCATCGGGGGCCTCCATGGCTCCGGGGGGCACGGGCGGGCGGCACGCAGGTGCGGACAGCATCAGTACACCGCGCCGCGGGCAGGGACAAGGCCGATCCGCGTGGGTCGCAGGGCCTCGCACGACGGCCTCGGCGAGGGTGACACCGGCGCGAGCGGCGCGCCAAGGTCGCGACCCGCGGCGCATGAGGTGCCGCGTCCTGAGG
>CADEFY010000187.1:2250-6310 GCA_902826705.1 uncultured bacterium | reverse complement strand
GGTCGTCATAGATGATCAGCGCGTCCTGGCCGCGGTCGCGGAAGTACTCGCCCATCGTGCAGCCCGAGTAGGCGCTGACGTACTGCATCGCTGCCGACTCCGAGGCCGAGGCCGCGACGACGATCGTGTAGTCCATCGCCCCGTTGGCTTCCAGCGCGCGCACCACGTTCTTGATCGACGAAGCCTTCTGGCCGATCGCGACGTAGACGCAGGTCATGTTCTGACCCTTCTGGTTGATGATCGCGTCGATCGCCACCGCGGTCTTGCCGGTCTGGCGGTCGCCGATGATCAGCTCGCGCTGGCCGCGGCCGATCGGGATCATGGCATCGATGGCCTTGATGCCCGTCTGGAGCGGCTCCTTGACCGACTGGCGGTCGATCACGCCGGGCGCGTTGAACTCGATCGGGCGGAACTTGTCGGAGCCGATCGGGCCCTTGCCGTCGACGGGCTGGCCGAGCGCGTTGACCACGCGCCCGATCATCGCCTTGCCCACGGGCACCGACGCGATGCGGCCGGTGCGCTCGACGCGGTCGCCTTCCTTGATGTTCCGGTCGGAGCCGAACAGCACGGCGCCGACGTTGTCGGCCTCGAGGTTGAGCACCATGCCCATGACGTCACCGGGGAACTTGATCAGCTCGCCGGCCATGGCGTCCTCGAGACCCCACACGCGCGCGATGCCGTCGCCCACGGACAGCACGCTGCCCACGCTCTTGGTCTCGAGCTTGGCCTCGTAGCGTTCGAGTTCCTGCGCCAGGATGGCGCTCACTTCTTCGGGTCGGAATGACATGGGTGGGAACCCCGGATGTTCAGGTGGTGGGCACGCGTGCGATCACACGCTTGCCTCATACAGATGTTCGGAGATGGAAGCGAGCAGCGTCTTGACGCTGCGGTCGATGATGCGGTCGCCGATGCGCACGTACGCGCCACCGAGCAGCGTCGGGTCGACCTCGCTGGTGAGCACGATGCGTTTGCCGGTGGTGCGCTCGAGTTCGGACAGCAGCCGGGTGCGCTCGGCCTCGGAGAGCGCCACGGCGCTCGTGACCACCGCGCGCTTGAGGCCCTGCGCCTCCTCGACGAGCGTCTGGAAGTCCTTCGCGATGTGGCCCGCGAGCGTCAGGCGCTTCTTGCGCAGCAACAGGTCCGCGAAGACCTGCACCGTGCGCAGCACCTTGCCCGCAAGCCCCTTCTCGAGCACCGCACGCTTGTCCTGCGGCGCCACCTTGGGGTGCGCGAGGAACTCGCCGACCCGGCTTCCGGGTGCGACGATCGCCGCGACGCCTCTGAGGTCCTCGAGCGTCTGCTCGAGGCGCGGCACGAGCGGCACGCCCTCCTTGGCCGAGGTGTGCTCGGTCAGCAGGTAGAGCGCGCGCGCGTAGCGGCTGGCGACGGAGGTGTCCTTCATCGCAGCGCGCCGACCTCGTCGATGAAGTCGGACGCCAGCTTGCGCTGGGCCGGCTCATCGAGCTTGGTGCGGAGGATCTTCTCGGCGGTGCGCAGCGACAGGCCGATCACCTGTTCCTTGATGATCTCCTTGGCCTTCTCGCGCTCGCGGGCCACCTCGTCCTCGGCACGCTGGAGGCGGTCCTGCGCCTCCTTCTGCGCCTGCGAACGGATCTCGCTGGCCACCTTCTGACCCTCTGCGATGGATTCCTGGAGCCGCTGGCGCGCGGTGGCTTCGATGGTGCGCAGCTCCGTCTCGTACTTCGCCTTGAGCTCGTCCGCCTCGCGCTGGCGACGCTCCGCGTCCGCGAACTCCCCGGCGATGCGCTGCCGGCGGGCCTCGAGATGCGCGAGCATCGGCTTCCACACCATGGCCCGCATGATCAGGACGAAGATCACGAAGCCGATGATCTGGGTGACGACGAGTTGGAAGTCGATCAGACCGTTCATGGATGCTCCTCGCGGTCACGCCGGGGCGAGCCCGGAGCGTGGCGCGTGCGGATGCGGATGGAGCGGGAGCCTGCGGCTCAGCCGCCGATCTTGCCCGACAGGAGGAACACGGTGACGAACGCGTAGATCGTGAGCGCCTCGGCGAACGCGCCGATGATGATCATCGCGGTCTGGATCTTGTCCGTCGCCTCGGGCTGACGGCCGATGGCCTGCATCGCCCCGTTGCCGATCATGCCGAGACCGATGCCGGAGCCGATGGCAGCGACGCCGACGCCGAGCGGGAGCGCGAGACCGAGAGCAGCCTGGAAGTCCATGGGGATCTCCTACGTGTGGGTCAGTGAGCGGTCTGATGCGCTTCACCCTCATGACCGTGACCGTGGCCGTGGCCGTGGCCATGATCGTGCGGCAGCATGAGGAGGAAGTAGATGGTGCTGAGCATGGTGAACACGAGCGCCTGGACGGGCTGGGTGATGAACACGCCCAGGAACATGAAGGGCACCTGCAGCGGGATGCCGATCGGCAGGTGCAGGCCGGAGAGCGCGGTCACGCCCAGCGTGGCGAAGCCCACGAGCAGCATGTCCTCGCCGAAGATGTTGCCGAACAGTCGGCATGAGAGCGAGATCGGCTTGGCGATCTCGCCGATCACGTGCACGGGCAGCATGAGCGGCACGAGACCCCAGTCGATCGCCGTCTTGGGGCTGCCCATGAGGTGGAAGAAGTAGCCGAAGAAGCCCAGCTCCTTGAAGCCGATGAACTGGACATAGGCGAACACCGTCAGCGCCATCGCCACCGTGATGTTGAGGTTGGACGTGGGCGAGTGCATGAACGGGATCGTGCCGAAGAAGTTCATGGCCCAGATGTAGAGGAACAGCGTGCCGAGGAACGGCACGAGCGGCGGGCCGAAGCGCGGCCCCAGGATGCCGACGAAGAAGCTGTAGGCGTTCTCCACGCCCATCTCGACCACGTTCTGCAGCCCGGTCGGGATCATCTTGGGGTTCCGTGTGGCGACGATCGCGACCACCGAGAGGACCAGCGCCACGAGCATGGCGAAGATCACGTACTCGAAGTGGTGCAGGAAGTCCGCCCACGGCTCGCCGTGGTGATCCGCGATGAGCATGCCGAGGAAGTTGGGGAAACCCTTGGGCCCCGCCGACTCGCCGCCGTGACCGCCGCCTTCGCCGTGCGAGTCATGCCCGGCTGCGGCATGCGCGGTGGAATCCGTGGCGTGCGCGGCATCGGTGACATGCGCGTCCGCAGCGTGCGTCGTCGTGGTGTGCGGATCGGCGGCGAACGCGTCGGGCGCCAGCATGGGACGCAGGACCTGCGCGCCGAGCCAGGCGCCGCCGATCGCGAGCGAGAGCACCGCCACGCCGGTCCACGCCGAGCGTGTGACGCGCAGCCACGCGGGCGAGGCCAGCACCATGCGCGAGGCCGCCTTGAGCACGATGACCGCGAAGGGCAGCGTGAAACCGGCGACCAGCGCGAGCGGCGGCAGCTGGGTGAGCAGCCAGGCGCCGGCGCCGAAGAGCATGAGTGAGCCGACCAGCGCGAGCGCGAGGCGGCGGAGCGCCGCCCGCGGGCGCGGCCCGGGCGCACCGGCCGTGAGGCCGAGCACGACCTGCTCGATGAGCGCCAGGTTGAACAGCGACCACACGAGCCCCGCGGCGAAGCCGACACCCACGGGGATCGACAGATAGGCGAGCGCGGCCAGCGAGCCGAGGAAGCCGGCCACCACCGACGTGCGACGGACACGTGTCAGGAACTCGAGGCCCATGGTGAGGCGGCGCGCCCCCAGCGGGGTCAGCGCCTGCCATCCTCCCCTTCTGAACGGACTCTGCGGACGATGGAGACGATCTCCCGGCCCGCGGCGACGAAGCCCAGCACCAACCCGGCGAAGGACAGCCACGGGGTCGTACCGAACCGCGGATCCAGGAACCTGCCCAGGAAGAAACCCACCAGCGGCGCGACGAGGAGCAGGGTCGGGATGACCATGAGCATGCTGGCCTTCCGCAGTGCCGATCGATCCTGGGGTGTCTGCGGAGGGGTCATGTCGGGGCCCCGGTGAAACTTTTCACAAGGCGGCTCCAACCGACGGAACCGCAACGGTTGCGAGCGCCGCGGGCAAACTAGGCGAGCCCTCCGCGAGCGTCAAGTCCGCCCCGGGTCGCGC
>CADEFY010000187.1:0-2240 GCA_902826705.1 uncultured bacterium | reverse complement strand
TGCGCAGGCTGGGGCGCCCCTCTCCCCTGTGCTAGCGTGCCCGCCATGGTCCGCGTAGCGTGCAGTCAGATCGAGGTTTACGTGTTCCGGTGGGTGGCCCGGGAGCATGAGGTGCTGCTCCTGCGCCGCAGCCCCGAACGCACCCTGCCCGGGGTCTGGCAGCCGGTCACGGGCGGCATCGAGCGCGGCGAGTCGGCACTCGCCGCTGCCGTGCGCGAGGTGCGCGAGGAGACCGGCCTGACCCCGCTGCGATGGTGGTCGCTGGCGCATCTGACCACGCACTTCGATCCGGCGAGCGACGCGGTGCGGGTGATCCCGGTGTTCGCCGCCGAGGCGGCGGCCGCGGATCCCGTGCACCTCTCGCACGAGCACGACCGCTATGCGTTCGTCCCGCTCGCGCGCGCCGCCTCGCGCGTGCTATGGGAGACCCAGCGCCAGAGCCTGGCCGCGCTGCGGCGCGAGGTGTTGCGCGGCGGCGCGCACGCCGCGGCGCGCGAGGTCACCGCGCGCATCGCGGCCACGCAGACCCGGCGCCGCGCCGCGCGCCGGCGCCCCTGATCGATCCGAGCGAGAGGAGCCCGACATGGCGAGCACGAGTTCGTTCGATGTCACGACCGGTGTGGACATGATGGAAGTGCACAATGCCGTCGATCAGACGACCAAGGAGATCACGCAGCGCTACGACTTCAAGGGCGTGACGGCGGGCATCGAGCTGGACGCCAAGACCAAGACCATCACGCTCACCGCGCCCGACGAGTTCAAGCTCCAGGCGATCTGGGACGTGCTGCAGAGCAAGATGGTCAAGCGCAAGGTGCCGATCCAGAACCTCAAGCCCGGCAAGGCCGAATCCGCGGCGGGCATGACGGTGCGACAGTCGATCGAACTCGTGAGCGGTTTCTCGAGCGAGCAGTGCCGCGACATCGTGCGGTACCTGAAGGACGCCAAGCTCAAGAAGGTGCAGTCGGCGATCCAGGGCGACACGGTGCGCATCTCCTCGCCCGACAAGGACGCACTGCAGGATGTGATGGCGATGCTGCGCCAGAAGGACTTCGGCGTCGACCTGCAGTTCGGCAACTACCGCACGAACTAGTGGTCAGACGCCGCGCAGCACGCACTCGAGGAGCCGCGGCAGCGCCGCGAACGCCCAATCCGCGCGCACGCGTTCGTACAGTCCGTGCGCGTCGCGGCCCCACGGCCCCAGATCCACCATGTCCACACCGGACGGGATGGGCGGTGCGGAGTCGCGCACGGCGCCCGGCATCCAGCGCGCGGCTGCGATCGCCAGACGCGCGTCACCGGCCACGAGGCTGGCGTCGGTGATGAACGGGTAGGCGCCGCGCAACTCCACGCCCTCCGGTTCGAGCGCCTGCCGCACCCGCTGCGTGAACGCCGATGCACCGACCGGCGCGTGGGGATAGAACGGTGGCAGCAGCGCCACCACCACGCACGGCCCGCCGAGGCCCGCACGCTGCGCCAGCGCACGCAGCTCCGCGATCGCGAGCGCCGTGGGATCGCCGGGCCGGGACGGCGCATCGGGCGAGCCGGCGAGGCCCGCCACGTCGCCGTAGGTGAGCACCGCGGGCGGAGCGCTCCAGGCGCTCGCGCTCGCGCCGCTCGCGCGCACATCGGCTGCGAGCGCGGCGAGCGCCTCGCGGGCGGCATCGCGCACTGCGATCAGGGCGGCGTCGGGTCCGCGCGCCAGGGTCTGCAGGTTGAGCTCGAGCACCGCCTCGGTGGCGGTCTGCACGTCGTAGCGCTCCTTGAGGTCCCGCAGTCGCAGCACGGCGGCGTGCGGCCCGTGACGCTGTGCTTCGCCATCCGCGACGCGGTCGACGAGCGCCGGTGCGAGGGGCAGCGCGCGGGCCAGTGCCGCGGCGACGACCGCCGCATCGACTCCTGCGAACGGCGCGCCCACATGTGTCGGCGTGCCGCGCACCCAGAGCATCGCGCGGAGCTTGCCCATCGCGCCGCGATAGCCCCACGGCCCCTCGCTGAAGTCCAGGTTGAGCACGCCCGTGAGCTGCCGGCCATGTCCCGCGAGCCAGCCGGGCAACGCCTGCACGAGCGCCCGCATGCCGACGGAGTCCGATTCCTCGTCGGGGCAGCTCGCGAACAACACGCCGCTCTGCGGCAGCGGCCCCTCGGCCAGCGCGCACATCGCCGCGACCCCCGCGGCCAGCCCGCTCTTCATGTCGAGCGCCCCGCGTCCGAACATCCAGGTGCCGGGCTGTGCGCGCTCC
>CADEFY010000186.1 GCA_902826705.1 uncultured bacterium | reverse complement strand
GCCAGGAGCAGCGCGAGCGCCGAATCGGGAGCACTCGCGGGTGCGAGCGCGAGGCTCCAGCGCACGCCGTCCGCCGCGGCCGTCGGCCGCACAGGTCCCGCGGCCCGCACCGGCGTGGCGAGCGCCGCGATCATCAGCGTCGCCGCGAGCGGCCGCACGCCGCGCAGATTCACTCCCACTCGATCGTCGAGGGCGGCTTGCTGGTGATGTCGAACACCACGCGGTTCACGCCGCGCACCTCGTTGGCGATGCGGTTGGCGACGCGGCCGAGCAGCGCATGCGGCAGCGGTGTCCAGTCGGCGGTCATGCCATCCACGGAGTCCACCGCGCGCAGCGCCACGACCTTCTCGTAGCTCCGCTCATCGCCCTTCACCCCGACGGTGCGCACCGGCAGCAGCACCGCGAACGCCTGCCACGTGCGCCCGTACCACTTCGCGCGCCGGAGCTCGTCCATGAAGATCGCGTCGGCTTCGCGCAGCACATCGAGGTCCGAGCGATCGATCGCGCCCAGCACACGCACCGCGAGTCCGGGCCCGGGGAACGGATGGCGGTCCACGAGGTGATCCGGCAGACCGAGGGCGCGGCCGAGCGCGCGCACCTCGTCCTTGAACAGCGAGCGCAGCGGCTCCACGAGCTTGAGGTGCATGCGCTCGGGCAGCCCGCCCACGTTGTGGTGCGACTTGATCACCTGCGCGCCGAAGCCGGCCGAGGCGCTCTCGATCACGTCGGGGTACAGGGTGCCCTGCGCGAGGAAATCGACGGCACCGAGCTTGCGGGCCTGCTCCTCGAACACCGCGATGAACTCGTACCCGATGCGCTTGCGCTTCAGCTCCGGGTCGGACACGCCGTCGAGCTGCGACAGGAATCGCTCGCGCGCGTCGACCACGCGCAGGTCGAGACCGCGCCGCTGTCCCAGCTCGCGATCGATCTCGAGCGCCTCGTCCTTGCGCAGCAGTCCGTGGTCCACGAGCACGCAGTGCAGCCGGTCGCCGATGGCGCGGTGCAGCAGCGTGGCCGCCACCGTGGAATCGACGCCGCCCGAGAGCCCGCACAGCACGTGCCCGCTGCCGACCTGGGCGCGGATCTCCTTCACCGCCTCGCGGATGAACCCCTTCATGCTCCAGCCGCCCTTCAGCCCGGCCACCTTGAAGAGGAAGTTGGAGAGCACCTGCTTGCCGCAGGGCGAGTGATGCACCTCGGGGTGGAACTGGATCAGATGGAACGGCTTCTTGTCGTGACGTGCCGCTGCGAATGCGCAGTTGGCCGTGTGCGCCACCCGCACCCAGCCGGGCGCGAGCGCCTGCACCTCGTCGCCGTGGCTCATCCACGCCCGGAAGCGCTTGGGCACGCCGGCGAAGAGCGGCGACGGCTTGTCCACGATGAACGTGGCGAGGCCGTACTCGGCGCGGTCGGCCTTGGCCACTGTACCGCCCAGGAGCTGCTGCGTGACCTGGAAGCCGTAGCAGATGCCGAGCAGCGGCTTGCCCAGCGCGTAGACGCCGGCATCCGGCAGCGGCGCGTCGGCGCGGTAGCCGCTCGCGGGCGAGCCCGAGAGGATGATCGCCCGCGGCTTCCGGGCACGGATCGCGTCGATCGGGGCGTTGCCCGGTACGATCTCGGAGTAGACGCCGAGCTCGCGCACCTTGCGCGCGATCAGCTGGGTGTACTGCGAACCGAAGTCGAGGATGAGGACGAGTTCACGGGGCAAGGCGGGCTCCGTTCGAGCGGGCGTCGTCGATGCAGCGGTTCTTGTGCGCGGTGACCAGATCGGTGAACGCGTGGGTGACATCCTTGAGGTTCAGGGGCGGGCGCTCGCGCGCCAGTACCGCGAGCTCCGCGTCGAACGCCTCGCCCGAGACGTCCACGCTCACCACGAGGTGCGCGTGGATCCAGGTCGTGAGGCGGTCCTCGCCCGCCGGATCGAAGCAGTAGAGGTGCGGATCGCCCGCCTCGCCCATGAACGCGGTCAGCGTGAGCGGCTCGCGCAGCACGGCGCCCAGCGTGCGGCGGAACGTGGAGCCGCTCGTCTTGTCCGAGCGCACGTGCGCTGCGACGCGGGTGCGCACGCGCCGACCGCGCCCCACATAGAGCAGCGAGCCTGGCGCCAGCCCCAGCACGGTGTCCTCCGAGGCGGCGCCGAGCCACACACGATAGAGCCCGGGCCGCTTGGGCAGGTCGAGGTCGGCGTAGCGGAGCCGCGCGGTCGGCGCCTCAGGCGCCGCGCCCGCCGAGCGCGGATCGCTCAATGCCGGAACACCCGGCGATCGGTGAACACCATGGCGAGCCCGAGTCGGTCGGCCTCGGCGATCACGTCGGGATCCTTGACCGAGCCACCCGGCTGGACGATCGCGGTCACGCCCGCCTCGGCCGCATGGGTGACGCCGTCGGGGAACGGGAAGAACCCGTCGCTCGCAAGCACCGCGCCATGCACGTCGTGTCCGGCGCGCGCGGCCTTCATGAGCGCCACGTCCACGGCGTCGACGCGCGAGGTCTGGCCGCTGCCCAACCCGACCAGCGACTCGCCGCGAGCGAGCACGATGGCGTTGCTGCGCGCCGCATCGCACACCTCCCACGCGAACATGAGCGCGGTCATCTCAGCCGCAGTGGGCGCGCGGCGCGTGACCGTCCGCCAGGGCGGCGGTGCGCCCTCGGCCTCGCGCTGCATCAGGACCCACGGACCCACCAGCCGCATCTGCCAGGGGTCGCGGCATCCGAGATCGGCCGCGGTCAGAGGCACCAGGCGCAGTTGGCGTTTGCCGCTCAGGATCGCGTCGGCCTCGGGCGTGAGACTCGGGAACGCGACGCACTCGAGGAACACCTTGCCGAGCCGTTCCGCGGTGGGCGCATCGAGCGCGCGGTTGACGGACACGATGCCGCCGAACGCCGAGAGCGGATCGGCGGCGAGCGCCGCTTCGCACGCGGCCGCGAGCGTCGGGGCCGCCGCCGCGCCGCAGGGCTGGTTGTGCTTGACGATGACGCACGCCGGGGACTCGAACCGGCCCGCCAGCGCCACCGCCGCCTCGAGGTCGAGGAGGTTGTTGAACGACAGTTCCTTGCCCTCGCGCCAGCTCGCCAGCGCGGCGCCCTCGCCGGCGCGCGCGTAGAGCGCCGCGACCTGGTGCGGGTTCTCGCCATACCGCAGCGTCCGCGCGCGCTCGAGCGGCAGCGCATGGAATGCGGGCGGTTCGCCACTCGCGCTCATGCGCCGCGCGAGCTCCGCGGCGATCGCGGCGTCATAGCGCGCGGTGCGCGCGAACGCCGCCAGCGCGAGTTCGCGGCGGAACTCCCGCGTGACGCCGGCGCGCAGTGCGGCGAGCACGGCGTCGTACTGCGCGACATCGTGCAGCACCAGCACGCTGTCGTGGTTCTTGGCCGCGGCACGCAGCAGCGCCACGCCACCGATGTCGATCTCCTCGATCATGCCGGCGTCGTCCCGCGTGACGCCATCGCGCTCGAACGGATAGAGCGTCACGGCCACCAGGTCGACCGGATCCAGGCCGCGCGCGGCGAGCTCGGCGAGGTCGGCGGGCGCGTCGCGGCGCGCCAGGATCGGCGCGTGCACGTGCGGGTGGAGCGTCTTGACCCGACCGCCCAGGAGCTCGCCGAACCCGGTCCACTCCTCGACGGGAGTCACCTCGACCCCCGCCTGTCGCAGGTGCTGCGCCGTTCCGCCGCTCGCGAGCACCCGCGTGCCGTGCGCAGCGAGCACGCGCGCGAACTCGACGGCGCCCGCCTTGTCGGACAGCGAGAGCAGTGCCGCGCGCGGCCAGCCCTGTGCCGGGGCCCCGATCCGTGCGGGCTGCGACGACGTATCGGCGCTCATCGCGGATCCCCCGACAGCCGCGCGATCGCCTCGAGATAGCGCTCCTGTGTCTGCCGCACCACGTCGGGCGGCAGCGCAGGCGCGGGCGGCTCATGGTCCCAACCGGAGCGGTCGAGCCAGTCGCGCACGAACTGCTTGTCGAACGACTCGAGCCGACCGGCCTCGAAGGCGGCCCGGTCCCAGTAGCGCGACGAGTCCGGCGTGAGGGCCTCGTCGATCAGCACCCACTCCTCGCCGATGCGGCCGAACTCGAACTTGCTGTCGGCCAACACGAGGCCGCGGTCCCAGGCCCACCGCCGCGCCTCGTCGTACAGCGCGAGACTGCGCGCACGCAGCGTGTCGGCCGCCTCAGCGCCGATCGCGCGCCGCATGCCCTCGAACGGGATGTTCTCGTCGTGACCATGGTCGTTCTTGGTGGCCGGCGTGAAGATCGGCGTCTCGAGCGGGCTGCCGTCGCGCAGTCCGGCGGGCAGTGCGATGCCACACACGGCGCCGCTCTTCTGATACTCGCGCCAGCCGCTGCCGGTGAGGTGTCCGCGCACCACGCACTCGATGTCGGCCCGCTCCGCGCGGCGCACGAGTTGCGCGCGGCCGCGCAGCGTGGCGGCCGCGGCGCGGAATGGTGCGGGGAACTCGTCCGGCTCGTCGCTCACGAGATGGTTGGGCTGCGCCGCACGCAGACGCTTCATCCAGAATGACGAGATCATCGACAGGGCGATGCCCTTGGCGGGGACCGGCGTGGGCAGGATGCAGTCGTAAGCGCTCAGCCGGTCGCTGGCCACGATCACCAGGTGTTCGGGGCCGGCGGCGAACACCGTGCGGACTTTTCCTCGACGCACGACGGGAGCGCCGGCCACTTCGGGCTCGGTGATGGCATGTGCGGGCTCGAGGGACTCGGGCGCGATGACGATCGGCGCGGTCGCGTTCATGTCCTCTCCTCCGTGGCCTCGCGGGACCACGCGTGTGGGTGACTCAGGACGAGCGGCCGAGTGGCGCTCCCGCCGTTCGACCCGGCGTCGCGAAGTGCGTCTCGAGATACGATGGCAGTCGGTCGATCGACGGGAGGCTGCGCTGCCCGGCGGGCACATAGTCGCCGAACGGATCGAGGATGACCACCGGCATGCCGGCCGCCGCGGCCCCCGCCGCGTCGACACTGAGGATGTCGCCCACGTAGAGCGTGTGCTCGGGCGCCACGCCCAGGCGATCGAGCGCGATCGCGAAGATGCGCGGATCGGGCTTCTCGACGCCCACGAGCTGCGAGTCGACGACGAACTCGAGGCCCTCGCGCACGCCGCACTCCACCAGATGATGCTCGGCGCGGCCGTCGCTGTTGCTGACACACGCCGTGCGCAACCCGAGCGCGCGAGCGCCTGCGACCGCCTCGCGGGCGCCCTCGTTGAGCCGGCTCCACAGCAGCGAGGGAGGCCGCTGGCGTGCGTGCATGCGCTCGAGCGCCTCCTCGAGCAGCGGGTGCCTGCAGCCGAGCGGCTCGAGCATGCCCCCCCAGTACGCCTCGACCGGCGCCAGGCTGCCGAGCGTGGGATGCGGCTCGCCCGCGGCCAGTGCGCGCGGGCGCGTGGCCGCCGCGTCGTACTGGCGACGGCCGCGCACCTCGGCACGCCGCACCTGATCGACACTCGCCCGCACGCCGAGTGTTCCGAGCATCTCGCTCACCCACTCATAGTCGATGCGCACCAGCGTGCCGCCGGCATCGAACAGGACCGCATCGAGTCGCGGCCGCAGGTCAGCCATGCGCCACCTCGGCGGCTGGCAGCCCGGCCAGACCGGCACCCTCACCGAACACGATGCGGCGGCCCTCGCGGCGCCAGGGCTCGCGCACGTAGCGGCGCACGGCCTCGGGGTAGAGCGCATGTTCCGCGGCATGGATCCGCGCCGCGAGTGACTCGCGCGTGTCGCCATCCAGCACCGGCACAGCCGCCTGCGCCACGATCGGCCCAGAGTCGACCTCGGACTCGACCAGGTGCACCGTGCATCCCGTCACCCGCACGCCGTGTGCGAGCGCATCGCCGATGCCATCGCGCCCCGCGAAGCTGGGCAGCAGCGAGGGGTGGATGTTCAGCATGCGGCCCGCGAACGGCGTGAGCAGCGTGGCGTGCAGCCGGCGCATGAACCCGGCGCAGAGCACCACGTCGATCGCGTGTGCGGTCAGCGCATCGAGCCACGGACGCTCGTCCTCGAGGCGCGTGCGGAAGCGCCCCACGGGTGGCGTGAGCCCGGCGATGCCGCGGCGTGCGGCGCGGTCGAGCACCGGCGCGTCGGGCACGTCGCACAGCACGAGTGCGATCGTGCCCCCCAGTGCCTCGCGTTCAGCGGCAGCCGCGAGCGCCTCGAAGTTGGAACCGGCGCCGGAGGCCAGGACGGCGAAGCGGACGGGTCGGGACGCGAGCACGCCGCACCCTAACCCGGACTGTTCATGAGCTGCCAGTCGAGAGCGCCAGGTGCAGTGCGACCACTGCGTTGCACGAGC
>CADEFY010000185.1 GCA_902826705.1 uncultured bacterium | reverse complement strand
CAGGGCGAGGCTCGGCTCCCCGACGCCCGACCCGGGCTGCCCGGCGCGGCAGGTTCTCCTATGCGTGCGACCGGGCGAGGCGCACACTCGCACCCTCTGGACTCCCGAGGAGGCCCCACCATGCGCCCGATCCGCTTCGCCGCGACCCTCGCGGCCGTGTGCATCACCGCGGTCCCCACGCGCCCGTCGCACGCCGGCGACCTGAATGCCCACGCGAGCTGCTCCGGCCCCGGCCAGGTCTCGATCGCCTGGCAGTTCTATGAGTTCGACGGCGGCCCCGCGGGCCACCCCGAGTGGGTCGGCTATGACTTCATGCGCCGCTCGATCGCCGACTGTGGCGACTGGACGCGGCTCAACGCCGACATCGTGCCGCGCGTGTTCGGGCAGACGCATGGCGGGACGTTCATCGATGCGTCCGCGGGCAGCGCGGTCGCGTGGGAGTACCGTGTGGTGCCAGTGGATGCCGCGCGCCAGCCGGTGATCCTGCTCTCGCCGCACTGCGAGCCGCCGTGCGTGCCGTTCGCGTGGGCCAGTTGCCCGCAGGCCTCGGCGGCGCTGTTCGTCGGCAAGGCGGTCACGTTCGGGGGGCCTGGCGGCATGGTGTTCCTCGAGCGGTGCGCGGCCACCTGCTACGGCGGCTTCTATGTCACGGGGCCGCTCGAGGAGGCGATCCGCGCGCATGCCAACACCGGCACCGTGCTGCGGATCTTCGGCACGGCCGTCTGCGGCTCGGTCGAAGGCTGCTCGCTCGAGGCGAGCGCGTTCGAGGTGAGCAACTGCAGCATCACGCCGGCCCAGCGCGCGACGTGGGGGAGCGTCAAGCAGCAGTACCGCTGACCCGAGGGCCTGCTACCGAGCGTCCGCCGTTGCTGCAACCCCGTCTCGCTTGCTACCTTGCGGGCGTCAGCCCACTGGTCGCCCCCACCCGAGGACGGAACCTCCGGCATGGCCTTCGCCCGCTTCCTCCAGGTCTCCGACGTGCACCTCGGCCGGCCGTTCGCGTGGCTGCCTGCCGACCGCCGTGAGGACCGCCGCCGCGACCAGCAGCGCGCGCTCGAGCAGGCGGTGCATCAGGCCATGGAGCGCAGCGTGCACGCGATCCTCGTGCCGGGCGATCTGTTCGACGCGCTCGCGATCGACGCCGGGTCGCTGACGCACGCGATCAAGACCTTCGAGGTGGCGGGCTGTCCGCCGGTGTTCATCTCGCCCGGCAACCACGATCCTGCTTCGCCCACGAGCGCCCTGTGGAACCCGCGCCTGCTCGCCGCGCGCGGGCTGGCGTGGCCCGAGCATGTGCACGTGTTCGACACGCCGCACTGGACCGGGCGGCTGGTGCCACGGCTGCCGGGCGTGCGCGTGTGGGGTCGTGCCTTCGTGAGCGGCGCCGAGTCGCACGAACGGCCGCTGGCGCCGAGTGCGCTGCGCGAGGTGACCGGCACGGATCCCATGGGGTTCGAGGTGGCGGTGTTCCATGGCTCGCGCGAGGGCCAGTGCCCGCCGAGCCAGAAGATGACGGCGCCGTTCTCGGACCAGGAAGTGCAGATCTCGCCGTTCGTCTACCACGCGGTGGGTCACTACCACGCACCGTCGCGGCTCGAGCAGGCGCCTGCCGAGGGCGTGCGCTCGAGCGGCGCGCGGCTGGCGTACGCCGGCTCGGCCGTGGCCCTCGACCTGACGGAGACGGGTGCGCACGGCGCGCTCGAGGTGCGCATCGAGTACGGCCACCAGCAGCCGTTCGTCGAAGTGGAGCCCATCGAACTCGACCGCCGCCGCGTGGCCGAGATCCAGGTCGATGCCACCGGCGCCGGCAGTCCCGATCAGATCGACCGCCGGATCGCCAAGGCGCTCGACTTCGACGGCGTGTCCGAATACGACTTCGTCCTGGTGCGGCTGATCGGGCGGCTGCCGTCGGGTGTGCGCTGGTCGCAGCCGGGCGGCGACCTGCGCTCGCGGGTGTTCCACATGCGCGTCGACGCCGGGGCGCTGCGCCCCGACCACGACCTGTCGGCCTATCGCGACCGGGAGGCGCGCACCACCGAGGACCGGTTCGCCCAGGAGCTGATCGCGAGGCTCGACGCCGAGACCGACCCTGCGCAGCGCGAACTGCTCGAACGCGCGCTCACGCACGGCCTCGATGCGTTCAAGCTGCGCGAAGTGAGCGCCATGTGGGACGAGGTGGGCGCGTGAAGCTGCTTCGGCTCAAGGCCGCCTTCGGCGCGCTGCAGGGCGAGTGGCTGTTCGACTCGCGCAAGACCAACCTGGTGATCGACGACAACGAGCGGGGCAAGAGCACGCTGCTCGCCGCCATCGCGGCGGGACTCTACGGGCTCGATGGCGATCGCCGATCGCACCGCGTGGTCACGCCGCTCGAGCGCTATCGGCCGTGGTCGGGCGACGCGTTCGAGGTCACGCTCGAAGTGCAGACCGCCGACCAGCGCTACGTGATCCATCGCGACTTCGCGCGCGACACCGTGCGCGTGATGGACCGCGGCGGCGCCGATGTGACCGCCACGTTCTTCGAGGACCGCGGCTACCCGATCGGGCGCCGGCTGCTCGGCCTGGATGCGAGCGAGTTCGACAAGTGCGCCTTCATGCGGCTCGGCGACCTCGAGGGCGTGGTGCCCACCGACGAGAAGGCGCGCCGTGCCAGCACGCTGCGTGCTCGACTCGAGAACGCGGCCGACACGCACATCGGCGACACCAACGCGAGCGAGGCGCTGCGCGTGCTCGAGGACGCGCTGCGACGCTTCACGGCGCCCGAGCTGGAGTTCACCGGCACGATCGACAACGCGCTCGAGCGGCTCGAAGCCAAGCGGCAGCTGATCCTCACCGAGCGCCGCACGCTCGAGCACGACCTGGCGCAGTCACAGGGGCCGCTCGAGCGACTCACCGAGCTCTCCGACGAGGAGACCGCGCTCAAGGACAAGCTGCGCGCGCTCGAGGCCGAACGTCATGCCGGGCTCGCGGCCGAACTGCGCCGCCAGCTCGAGGAGGACGACCGCTCGCGCGACGAGGTGGCACGGCTCGAGGACGAGGCGCGCCAGCTCGAGTCCGTGGCCGCCCTGCCCGCCAATGCCGAGGCCGACCTGCGCGAGACGATCACGCGGCTCGAGGAGACCAAGCGCAATCTCGAGACGCAGGACCAGCGGCATCGCGAGCGCGTGGAACGTGAGCGCGCGCAGATCACCGAGGAGCTCGGCGCGCTGGGCGCGTACGCCGACTACACCGACGACGAGGCGTCGCGCGCCGCGGTCCTGGCAGCCGAGCTGCGCCGCGCCGCGCTCGATGACGCGCGGCTGCAGCACGAGGTGTTCGTGCAGCGCGACCAGTTGGCCGCGCTGGGCTACGAACCCGAGCGGATCCACTTCCTCACGCAGCGCTTCGGCATGCTCACCGAGCGGCAGCAGCGCACGCTGCGCCACCAGAGCGAGCGCCATCTGGCGTTCCAGACCGAGGTGGCGGGGCTGGAGCAGGCGCGCACGCAGTCGTCGGAGGCGCTGCGCGAGCTCGATGCCCAGCGCAGCAGCCGGCGCGTGCCCGGCTGGTTCGCGCTCGCGCTGGGGCTCGGTGCGGCGCTCGCGGGCGCCCTGGTGATGGGGCTCAACAGCCAGTCGCCGCTCGCGCTGCCGCTGCTCGCAGGAGGCGGGCTGGTGGCCGCGATCGGGGGCGGGCTGCTGTTCTTCGCCGCGCAGGGCAGCTCGAGCGATCGCGAGGACGCCATGCAGCGCCTGACCGACGCGCAGCGCCAGCTCAACACGCTGCGCACGCAGCGCGCCGAGAACGAGGTGGCGCTGGCCGAGATGGCACGCGCGACCGGCCAGCGCGACGCGGTCGAGCTGCTGCGGCTGTGGGGCGAGTACGCGCGCATGCTCGATGACAGCGCGGGGTTCATGCGGGCGCAGGAACAGCTCGGCGCCACCGAGGCGCGGCGCCGCGAGCTGCAGCTCGAGGCCGCACCGCTGCTGCGAGCCATGCCGCAGGCCACGCCCACGCCCGAGGCGCTCGAGACCGTGGCGCAGGAGGCGCGCGCGGCCTCGGCCAAGCGCCAGCGCCTCACCGAGCTGCAGGAGCATGCAGGACTCGCCGAGGAGGAGAAGCGCGTGCTCGAGGCCCTGGTCAAGGGCTTCGAGGAGAAGGCGCTGCGGCTGTTGCACGCCGCGGGCCTCACGCATGATCCCGCGCGGGCGTGGTCCGAGCATGCGCAGGAACTCAACCTGCGCATGAAGGACCAGTACCGGCGCACCACGGTCGTCGATGAGCTGCTGCCCGCCGCGCGGCGCCGGCTCATGCCCGAGGCCGAGCGCGAGCACCGCCGCCAGCACCTGGCGCAGCTCGAGCAGGGGCGCGAGCACATCACGTCGGCGCGCACCGCGGCGGAGATCGACGTGGAGGCGCGCGGCGCGCGCCAGCGGCTCGAAGAGGTGCAGCGCCACCGCACCGACCTGCGCATCGAGTTCGAGGAGGTGGGACGCCGCGCTGCGCTTCGCCTGCCCGAGATGGAGGCCGAGATGCTGCGGCTCGACCGCGCGCAGAGCCGCACCCGGCGGTTCAAGGCGTCGATCGAGCTCGCCCGGGACACGATCCAGAAAGTCGCCACTGACACGCACCGCCGCTGGGCCGACTTCCTCAACGTGCGCGTGAGCGAGCTGCTGGCGCAGCTCGGCTCGAGCGTGAAGGGCGTGCGGTTCGGTGAGGACCTGGACTTCTCGGTGCAGACCGACGGCGCCGAGCTGCTGCCGCGCGGCCGCGCCTCGGTGCAGCTCTCGACCGGCGCGCGCGACCAGTTGCACATCGCCGTGCGGCTGGCGATCAGCGAGTTCCTCACGCGCGGCGGCGAGTCCGTGCCGCTGCTGCTCGACGACCCGTTCGCCACCAGCGACGACCAGCGCCTCGCGGCCGGCATGCGGACGCTGATCGAGGGGCTCGGCGGCACCCACCAGGTGCTGCTCGTCACGTGCCACCGCGGGCGCTACCAGGACCTGCAGCGCCTCGACCCCATGCTCTACAACGAGCGCGTGCACTGGGTCGACCTGCGCACCCCGGCATCGCATCGCGCCTGAGCGAGCGATGAAGCAGGGCAGTTGGCGCGGCGCCGTCGCGTGGCTGCTCGCTGCCGAACTCGCCTATGCCGTGATGCGCGTGGCCACACGCTCCGCGGCGGCGGCGGCCGACGTGCATTGGGCCGAGGTCGCGAGCGCACGGTTCCTGGGCGGCGCGGTCGTGGCGCTGGTCGCCGCACGCGCCACCGGCGCGTCGCTGCGGGTGAGCGACCAGAAGAACGCGTGGCTGCGTTCGCTGTTCGGCACGGGCGGCGCGGTGTGCCTGTTCCATGCGCTCGGCACGCGGCACGTGTCGGTGGGCGATGCCACCACCTTGTATGCCACTACGCCGCTGTGGGTGGCGCTGCTCGCTGCGCCCTTGTTGCGAGAGCGCGTGTCCCCGGCGGTGTGGGCGGGCATCGCGCTGGGGTTCGCGGGTGTGGCCACGCTGATGGGGGCGCGGCTCGGCAGCGGCGGCTGGACCGCGCTGCTCGTGCTGGTGGGCGCCGTCAGCTATGCGCTGGCGATCCTGCGGCTGCGGCGGCTGTCCACACGGGAGTCGAGCGAGTCGATCGCACTGCACATGAGCCTCACGGCGGGAGGCATCCTCGGGCTCATCGCGCTGCCGCACCTGGCGCCGCTGCCGCCCGCAGCCTGGGCGCCCATCGCCGCGAGCGCGCTGGCGGGAGGCATCGGCCAGGTCGCGGTGGGACGCGCGTACGCGCGCGGCGCGGCGGCCGGGCTCGCCGCGCTCGGCTACGTGGGGGTGGTGTTCACTTACGCGCTCGAAGTGGCGTTGTTCGGGCGTCTGCCCGAACCGCACCAGGTGCTCGGCGCACTCATGGTGATCGCCGCCGGCGTGTGGGTGGCGTTCGCGTCGCGGCCGGCGGTCACCGGTAGCGCGACTTGATCTGTCCCCAGGTGGCCGGGACCACGTCCACGGGCAGCGACTGCAGCTTCATGGTGACGTGCGAGGCGGGCTCGCCCACGGGCACGAGGAGCGGGCAGCCGCCGTTCGCCTCGACCGCCGGGAAGAACGACTCCTCGACGGCCACGGGACCGACGCCCATGGCGAAGTGGATCGACCCCCGCGTCTCGGCCCGCCGCGTGCCCAGGGGCAGGCCGGAATCGTCGGTGCACTCCTCGACGCCGTAGTCGATGCGGTAGTCCACGCGCACACACGCGGGGAAGCTCCCCGCGGGCACTGTCACGCCCTCCACCGCGGCGATGGTGCCGTGCAGCGTCACGTCGTCGACGAGGTCGGGGATCAACTGCAGCGTGAACGTGTGGCCCAGCGTCAGATCGGCCAC
>CADEFY010000184.1 GCA_902826705.1 uncultured bacterium | reverse complement strand
TAGAGAGCGATGGTATCGGCCCATGCAGAAGCAGTTCGATTGGTGACGCTGTCTCCGGGCGACTGCGTGAGGATCATCGTGGAGCGGTGCCCGAGCGCATCGTACGCTGCATTGGCCACCAGCATGCGCCATGCCCCAGTGAGGGAGTCCCGCAGGACCAGCGGGGACTCGACAGCGCCTTGGAATGGAAGATGAGTATGGTCCGTAGCCTCGTATTTCCCGAGATCTCTCCATGCCGCGAGCGTACCGAGCTCGTTTCGTGCAACCCCGATCGCATACCTCGGGAACAGTTCTTTATCCTCGCCCGAGTTGAACAGCAGGTAGTGTCCCGGAAACTGAGGATCCGGCATGACGAACGGGTCACGGAAGGAGCGCCGCCCAGACACATCGTGTCCGATCGTGTCCGCCCACCCTGTGTTGAACGACGTGTAGGCCGGCGACGTGTTCCGCGTCCACGAGATGTTCGCGCGCCCCAACGATGGCGTCGTCGCGTAGCCGATGCTCTGGTTCCCCTGCGCGTCCACGCCGGTGTAGAACATGTAGTACAGGTCGCCCACCTGCTGGATCGAGGGTGCCCAGACGCGCTTGGCGTCCCATCCCTGTCCGCTCGGCCGGAACGCCATGGTGTCCACCGACCACGGCTTTCCCAGCGAGTCCGTCCACGCGTGGGCGATGATGCTGTCCTGTCCAGCCAGATTGCGGATGTAGAACAGGTGGAACACGCCCTTCCATGGATTCGCCGGGTCCGTGGGGTCGTAGACCGAGTTGTAGTGGAACGCGAAGTCCTTGGGATAGACGCCGGCGTTGGGATTCGGATCGCGGAACAGGATGGTGTCGATCGAGGTGTTGCTCACGAACGCCACGCCGAACGACTCCGCCGGCAGCCACGTGTGCGAGGCAGCGCCGGCTGCGGTGGACGCCTCGACCAGCGCTTCGGGGAGTTCCGCGGTCACCTCGGCGGTGCCGACGAGGCGTGTGCTCGTGCGCTCATCGAGGTCCAGCTCTACGCTCCAGAGCGTGTCCGCGGCGCCCACGGTCAGCGTGGTCACCGAGTCGAGGTTCCAGCCGATCGCCGTCACCTCGAGCTGTGCGGTGGGATGCGTGCTCGTGGCGCGCAGGAGCACCGGCGGATACTCACCGGTGACCCCGCCGTTGTAGGTGACCTCGTTCGAGACGATCACCTCGTTCGGATCATCTGGATCCAGGGCCACGACGCGCAGGCGGCCACTGCTGCCACCAGGCTGATCGAGCACGAACGTGGCGCGCGTGGCGGCAGGGCCGGTCTCCGAACACAGGTGCGCGGTGATCTGGTGTGCCGCGCTGTCGGCGGGTGTATTGGGCGGATCGATCGAGGACACCTTCGCGGTGTCGAGGTCACAGGACTCGAGTGAGTCCTCCGGCACGAAGGTGATGCCACTCGAGTCGGCGAGCCACGCGATGCGCCATTCCTGCGGCAACGCCTGCTCGGTCGAGTCCGGAGTCAGAACCAGCACGCAGCGCGTCGCGGCGCTGAACGAGAGCGTGTCGGCGCCGTTGGCCCACTTCAACTGGAGCGCGTCGGCTGCACGCGGGAGCACCAGCATGGCGAGCAGCAGCAGCCATCCATGTCGTGTCGTGTCGTGTCGTGTCATGGCAGCGGCCCTCAGGTGGCGAGTTCGAGCGCCGGGGGGACGCGTAGTGAGGGCGAAGGCCCTCGTGGCAGCTGCGGAGAACCGTACTCCGCAACCCATATCGAACACCCTACGGTGCAAGCGCCGCAAGGGAATTCGCCACGAATCGCCCTACTGTTGGGCGTGGATCCGTTCTACTCGCGTGTCCGCTGCGCCAGCGCCACGATCGCCGCACGCAGGCGCGCATGCGCATCGTACGCGTGCACGAAGTCGCTCTCTCGCCGGCCGCCCTTGGCGCGGATCACGTTGAGGAGCGCGCGCCTCTCTCCCGCGCTCCAGCGCCGTACGCGGAGCAGCAGCACGAGCGGCGCCCAGCGCTCGAACGCCAGCCGCTCGCCCGCGCTCCATGCCGCGGTCGGCCCGCCGCCCAGCGCCGCGCGCGCCTCGGCCGCGCAGGCGGCCGCGCCGCGGTCCTCGTCGAGCCCGCGCCGCGCCAGCAGGTCGGTCACCGCGAGTCCGATGCGTGCCAGCGGCAATCGGCCGATCACCTCGCGGCGCGGTGAGCCCAGGTGCCAGTACACGTTGTGCTCGCCCAGGGCCATGAGCGTGCGGCGCGACGAACGATGCGCGGGATCCTTGGCCATGCGCGCCTCCTCGCGGCGCATGAGGCGGCGCGCGGAGGCATCCGAGGGCGCGAACCCGAGCTTGCGATAGAACCACCACGCACCGCTCGCCAGGCCTTCTTCGTTGCCGGCGCCACCCAACTGGTAGGGGTACACGGTGAACGCGTCCACACCGAACAACGCTCGCGTCATGGCGAGCACCTGGGCATACACGTGCGCGGCGTCGGCGCCGCGGTGGGCGTCGAACACGTTGTAGGCGATCTCGGCGCTGCCGTGCAGTGCGCTCACGAGCACGTAGCCGATCGGCACGCCGTTCCGCAGCGTGAGGCACGCGACCACCGCCTCGAGCAGCAGCCGTCGCTCGGGGATCACGCCCAGCACTGCGAACTGCAGGCCACCGCCCACGTCCACGAGCCGCACGTCGTCGGGGCTCGCGTAGGCGAACGCATCCAGGTCGCGCTGGCGCGTGACCATGGCGGTGAGCGCAAGGTCGTGCATGCGCTGGCCGTCGGCGCGCGCGAGCGCGCGCACGCGGGGCGGCGGCGCGGCGAGCGCCGCGCGCAGGTCGGGCCGGCCGCGCTCGAACGCACGGCGCTGCAGATGCACGCGAGCGCCCGGCCAGCGCGACGTGGTGCGTTCGGGCGTGCCGCGGCCCGCGCGCAGCACCATGGGCGCATCGATGCCATCGTGCAGGCGCTCGAACAGCGCCGGATCCGTGACTCGCCCGGCGAGCCGACGCGTGACCCACGCGGCGTCGCCCAGTGCACGCGGCTTCATGCGCGTGAGCCAGCCACGCAGGCCCAGGTCGTACTCATCGAGCCCCGGGGTCTCGCCGTGTGCGGCGAGCAGCGGCAGCAGCTCCTCGAGTCGCGCGGGGTCGTCCCACGCGTCCCAGTCGTAGTGCAGGTGCGCGCCGTGGGCGAGCGCCAACCGCCGCGCGGTCTCGGCGAAGAAGCGGAACGGCGTGTCCGTGCCGGCCAGTCCCGAGCCGGCCAGCGCGTCGCGGTGCCGCGCGAGGTCGGCGCGCTGCGCGAACCGCGTCAGCATGCCGCGCACGAGCCGCAGTGTGGCGGCATCCGGCGGCACCGCATGCAGCGAGACGAGCGCCTCGTGCAGCCGCAGCACCTCGTCGGGTGTGGCGAGGCGCGTGCGTGACAACCGCACGAGCAGTGCGCGCCGCTGCCGCGCGGCCGCCGCGTCGCCGTACGTGAGTCGCAGCGCCTCGAGCGCCGCGAGGTCGCGGCTCACTGCACCCAACGGTCGAACCACGCGCGCTGGCGCATGAGCCAGTCCGCGCGGTGGCGCAGCTCACGGATCCCGTGCCCCTCGCGCGGGTAAGACACGAGTTGCGTGGGCACACCCATGGCGCGCAGCGACTCGTAGAGCTGCTGGCTCTGCGGGTACGGCACGCGCGGGTCGTTGCGGCCCACGAGCACGAGCGTCGGCGTCTTGGCGCGTTCGATGAACGTGATCGGCGACTGGCGTGCGTAGGACTCGCGCGCCTGCCACGGCAGGCCGCCCCAGTCGTACTGGCGGTACTGATGGATGTCGCTCTGCGCCCAGAACGACGCGTAGTCCACCGCGCCCGCCGAGACGATCGCGGCATCGAACCGCTCGGTCTGCGTGATCGCCCACGCCGACAGATGGCCGCCGTACGAGTGGCCCATCACGCCGAGCCGCTTGCCGTCGGCGAGCCCCCAGCGCACGAGCGAGTCGACGCCCGTCACGATGTCGCGCCAATCCTGCCCGTTCCAGTCGGCACGCTTGCGCAGCTTGAACGCGGTGCCGTAGCCGCCACTGGCGCGGAAGTTGGGCATGAACACCTGGTAGCCCCCAGCCGCCATCCACTGTGCGGTCGGCTGCATGCCGAGCGCGTAGCGTGAACCGTAGGGCCCGCCATGCAGGAGCACGACGGTCTTGAGCGCACCGGTCGCGGCGGCGCCCGGCGGCCGCACGAGCAGCCCCTCCACGCGCACGCCGTCGTCGCTCGTCCACTCCACGGCGCGCGTGGCGCCGTACTCGAGCCCCTCGTACGCCGCGTTCAGGTGGGTCACCCGCTGCGGCATCGCGAGCGCGTGGTCGGCCAGCTCCAGCTCGGCCGCGGCGTTCCAGCGATGCGCCACGCACGCCATGCGGCCGCGCGGCGAGACCGCCAGGCCCGAGGCCTCGCCGCGCAGGTCGGCGCCCAGGCGCACGGCGCCGCCCGCGAGCGGCACGGCCGCCACGCGTGTGGTGACGCGCTGCTCGCTCACGAACCAGAGCGTGTCCGACGTGGCGTTCCAGGTCGGCCGGCTCGCGTCCTCATCGAACGCAGCGGTCAGCTTGCGCGGCGCGCCGCCCGAGGCCGCAGCCACCCACAGGTCGGTCTTCTGCACCCAGTTCTTGCGATCCGTGCCGCCGGCCCATGCGATCCATCGTCCGTCCGGCGACCATCTCGCCGACGAGGCGCCCACCGCACCCAGCAGTCGCACCGGCCCGCCGCTCGCCGACACCACGCCCACGTCCCACGCGTTGCCGTCGTCCAGGCGTGCCGAGGGCTTGTGCACGAAGGCGATCGCGCGCGAGTCGGGCGACCACTCGGGCTCGGCGACATGGAAGCGACCCGATGTGAGCCGCGTCTGCCGGCCGCTCGCCACGTCGACCACCCAGAGGTGGTTCATCTGCAGCTCCTCGTCCTCGACCGTGTGATCCCACTTCTTCTTCTGCCACTCGCGCACCTGCTTGGAGAGGGTATCGAGCATGGTGAACGCGATGCGCGAACCGTCGGGGGACCACGCGATCTCGCCCACGGACTCGGCGAACGCGCCGAACGCGAACGGCTCGCCGCCGCGCATGGGCAGGAACCAGAGCGCCGGCTTGTTGTCGTCGGCCTTGCCGCGCGCGGAGAGGAACGCCAGCGTGTCGCCCGTCGCCGACCACTGCGGGTGGTAGTCGTTCTTCTCGAGCCGGGTCAGTTCACGCGCCGCACCCGTGCGTGCCTCCCACACCCACAGATCCTGGTCTCGCGTGTTCTCCGCGGTGTCCGGCGACTCGACCACGAACGCGAGCTGCGAGCCGTCGCGCGACCACGTGAGCGCGGTGAGCGAGCGGTTGACGAGCGCGTGCTCGATCGCGAAGCGCCGCGATGCGCTCGCGCGCTTGGCGGACGGGGGAGGTGCAGCGGCGGCGGACACGGCGCACAGCAGCAGCAGGGCGGTCACGAGACGAGCACGCATCGGGGAGTCCTCGAGTGGGGGCACGACGAACCGAGCGAGCCTACTGCACGCCCCCGCGCACGCGAAGGGCCGGGCGCCCTTGTCGGCGCCCGGCCCCGTCACGTCGCATGGCCGCCTACTTCGCGGCCGTGGCGGTGGTCTTCACCACCACCTTGTGCGCGACCGGCTTCCCGCCCTCATCGCGGTAGTACACCGTGACACGGGCGTCCTTCTCGAGGTCGCCCGTCGTCTTCATCTCGGTGTGCCGCGAGAAGACGATCGTCCTGGCCGCCTTGCCCGACTTCTCCACGGTCAGCGACGCCCTGTCGAGCTGCGTCACCACACCGGTGAACTGGCGGAAGTCGTAGCTCTTCTTCTTCGCGCTCGCCGACGCGGCCGTGCTCTTCGCGGGCGCCGCGCTCACCGGCGTGACCGGCAGCGCAGCACCCACGAGCAGCGCGACCAGCGCCAACGGCGCGAGCAGACGAGACTGCTGCATGCTCCTCACCCCCTCTCCTCGCCCCGGGGGCGGGGCCGCAGGCGCACCTTGCGCATGGCGCGGTGCCGCGCGCAAGCACAGAACGCCGCGTCCACGGCGGCGTCACGAGCGCTCACCGCGGGGCCGACTCGCTCGGTTGCCGCTTCGCCGCGCGGGGAGCGGCGCTGGGCCCGCGCTCGTCGGGATTCTCGCGCACGGGTGTGAACGCCGTGGTCGCGCAGCGCTATGCTCGTGCGCGACCCGGAGCTCTCCCATGCTGCCAGATGCACGCCGCACACACGCCTTCGCACGACTCCTCGCGCTGCTGCTCGCCGCCTCGCCCGCGGTGGCGCGCGCGACGTCGCCACTCCGCCCCGCGATCCAGGGCGCGCGCGCGACGGTGTTCGAAGCGCACGCCGCGCAGTCCGGCGCGCTGCCGTCACGCGCGGCGCTCCTGCCGCCGCTCCT
>CADEFY010000183.1 GCA_902826705.1 uncultured bacterium | reverse complement strand
CGTCGCTGATGATCGCCGCCCACATATCGGCGTAGATCACGGCGCGGCCCGACCAGGCGGCGACGTCGGTCATCGGCTCGACCGGGGTGTGGGCCAGCACGTCGACGCCGACGGCCGCGGCGGTGCGCGCCTCGGCGTCGGCGAGGGCGTGGCTCACGACCTTCAGGTCGTGTCCGTGCGCGCGGGTGACGGCGGCTCGCAGGGCGTCCTCGGCGAGCACCGGGGCCGGCTCGCCGCGCGAGACGACCACGGCAGCGGCGAGGTCACCGGTGACATTGAGCGTGGTGCGGCACATGTCGAGGAAGCGGTCGACGCCGAGGATCATGCCGATGCCCTCCACGGGCACGCCCACCATCCCCAGGATGAGTGCGACGACCGGGATCGAGCCCGCCGGCACGCCGGCGGTGCCGATGCCGCCGAGGATCGAGATGAACACCACGGTGAGCTGCTGCATGAGCGTCAGCTCGATGCCGTAGAACTGCGCGAGGAACAACACCGTGACGCCTTCAAACAGCGCCGTGCCGTTCTGATTGGCGGTGGCGCCCACGGTGAGCACGAAGCGCGAGACGTGCGGCGGCAGCCGCAGCTCGCGTTCGGCCACCGCGAGCGAGGTGGGCAGCGTGGCGTTGCTGGAGGCGGTGGAGAAGGCGGTGAGCATGGCCTCGCGCACGCCGCGGAAGAAGAACGCCGGCGACATGCCGCCCAACCACCGCACGCTGAGCGAGTAGACCACGAACTGCTGGATGGCCAGCGCCAGCACGACCACGCCGACATACGCGCCCAACTGCACCAGCACCTCGTAGCCGAGCCGCGCGGTGAGTGTGAACGTGAGGCAGGCGACTCCGACCGGGGCCAGCCGGAGCACGAGCCCGAGGAGCCGCATGACCACGTCGTAGAGTCCCTGCAGCGCCTCCTCGAAACGCCGCGCGGGCTCGGTGCGCGTGAGCGCCAGGCCCACGCCCAGCAGCAGCGCGAACACCATGACCGCGAGCATGTCGCCCTCGACCATGGCCTTGATCGCGTTGTTGGGCACCAGGCCCACCACGAAGTCCACGCCCGTCGCGCCGGACGAGGGTGCGGGCGCAGGTGCGGACGAGGCCTGTTCGAGCAGGCGGCCCTTGATCTCGGGGGAGAGCCCCGCGCCGGGCCGCAGCACATTGACGAGCGTGATGCCGATCAGTACGGCGATGCTCGACACCACGACGGTGTACGCGAGCGTCTTGAGCCCGATGCGGCCCAGCGCGCGCACATCCCCCAGGCCCGCCACGCCCAGCGCGAGCGCCGAGACGACGAGCGGCAGCACCAGCACGAACAGCAGCCGGATGAAGATGCGCCCCGCGGGCTCTGTGACGAGGCGCACGAACTGCTGCAGCCACTCGGCATCGCCGGCCACGAGGTGCGCGGCGACACCGAGCACGATGCCGATCGCGAGACCGGCGAGCATGCGGACCGAGTGGGGGGCGGACATGGCGCGGCAGTATCGGCGTTCCCGCGACCGGCGCGCAATCGCGAGGGCGCGCCTCGGGCCGCCCCATGGGAGGCGGGCGGCCCGATATCGGCGTTCGAGCAGTGTGGCCGCTATCGAAGCAACACAAACCGCGTGCTCACCGTCCTCTGTTCGGCTGAGAAGCGGACGAAGTATGCCCCGGCGCGAGCGGGCCTGCCCTGGTCGTCGAGCCCGTCCCAGACTCTCGCCTGCGGGCCGGCCGGCATGACGCCGTCGACGAGCCGTCGAACGCGTGCGCCCTGCAGGTCGTACACGTCCAGCGCCACGGGACCGGTGCGCGAGAGCGAGAACGCGATCGCGGCTCGTCCTGTCGCCGGGTTGGGATGGACGCGCGCGGGGGCGAACTTCTCAGGCGCGGCTGCTGCGGACCCCTCTGAGCCTGCCAGGCCGGATCGCAGCCCCTCCATTTCAGGCACGCGAGCGGTCATCGCCAGCAGCAGGGTGCGTGTCGCGCCCTCTGCGAGGGCGGGCGCGACGAACGCCGCCGTGCGAGGGGAGCCTTGGTCCAAGCGAAGCGCTTCGCTGTCGGCCAGGACGACTGGCCCGGCGGACTCTGCTCCAGATATCGATTGAGGCGCGACCTCGGTGGTCGAGTGCATCGGCCCCGCCTGCTGCGGAAGCACAGCCGCCACGTCGTACAGGATCGTCGGTGCCACGGCCCGAAGGCGAACACGCGAGACGTTCGGACCCGTCAGCGCGAGTCGATCGACATCGCGGCGAGGGCGAAGTGTTCCCACCACGCTCCACGACTCGTCATCCGGAGCCAGCACCTCGAGGCCGGAGGCGAACGCACCCTCGGCACGTCGGCATCGCACAGCAAGCCCGATCGCCTGTGGGTTCGGTCCCAGGTCGATCTCTACCGACTCGCCAGCGGACATCAGCAGCGGGGCTGCCTCGGAAAGGGCGAGCGGGGTTCCGGCCAGATCCGTTGCTCCGATGGCCGTCGCCAACTGTCCCACCAGCACTCCCTGCCCAGCAGCCAAGGCCACCGTCGAAGGGTCGTGATCCACCACGAGCAGGCGGATGCGATCGAGATCCACACCTGCGCCGACTCGCGCTTCGACGGACACCAAGTACGAGCCCGCCTGTGTAGCGCCCGAGTGCGGCAGGCTCGCCACTCGCGATTCCCACTGGCCGCTGCTGGCTCCATCGAGGAAAGATCCGCCCGATACTGCGATCCCCGGTGGGTTGCCAGGGAGCCGAGTCGTGAGCTCGGCGCCACGGGATGCGAAGCCACCGCCACCGCCGCCCTCACCACCCGTGAGCAGTTCCTCACAAGAACCGTCGTCGGTGATGGTGATCTGCACGACACGCGTGTCCACGTCGCCGCGAGGATCCATGACCCGGAACAGCACCCAGTAGACGCCTTCGGTGGGGTAGGTCCAGCGGAACACGTTGCCCTGGATGATCTGGGAGCCCGTCGGCTTGTAGTACGCCTGCCAGGTCAGTGCACCTCCCTCGGGGTCCGTGGCGGGGAGGTTGAACTGGAGCGGGACGCAGGCGAGGCCGAACTGATCCTCGATCACGTTGAAGACCGGCGGCATGTTGTCGGTGGCGCGAGCCCAGTGGACCTGCGAGATGCCGCCCGTCGGCTTCGCCTGTTGAGCGATCAGCGCCCCACTGTGGGAGTAGCGAGGCGAGTCCATGGTGGAGTAGCTGCGATTGAATGCGTAGAGCGTGTCCCGCGCCGCGTCGGGCGTGAAGAGCGCGATGCGCGGCGTCGCGATCGAACCCCCTGGATCGGCCGAGGGCAGCGGGATCGTGGTCGCGAGCGCGGTCGGGCCCGCTCCCGGGTGCAGGTCGAACGACACGGCTGTCAGATCATGGGTCGCCAGCACAGTCCACGCGCCACCCGAACTGGGGACCGAGGCGATGCGGTCGCCCAGTTCGGGCAGCGTCATGTAGATCTTGCTTCCGTCCACGCTCCAGCGCGGGCGCTGCACGCCCGATCCCAGTCCGGTGAGCGTGGCCACTTCGCGATCCCCCGTGCCGTCGACGCCGATCCAACGCAACTTGAAGACGCCGTTCGACGCATGCACGTACGCCACGCCCCGCCCGTTGGGCTGGAACGCGGGCAGGAACTCGCAGCCATCGAGGCTCGTGAGCGTCTGGGGATTGGTGCTGCTGGTCGGTGCTAGTGGGGTGAGGAACAAGTTGGTCTGCCCACTGCCGATGTAGCCCTCGTAGGCCACGAGGTCACCGCGCGGCGAGACGTCGGCATAGAGCTGGTCGAGCTCCTGGAGATTGAGTCGCTGCTCGGCGCCACCGTTCACGGATCGACGATGCAGCCGGTACTCGAGCGATCCGTTGGTGGCCTTGCTGTAGACGAGGGTCTGATCGTCGGGTGCGAAAGCCGGCAGCAGCCGAGGCGACGCATCCGCGGCGATCGGTGTCACATGAGCGGGATCGGTGCTCGCGCGCAGTTCGATGCGCAGCCGATAGGGCAGGGCGTTGGAGAGGAACTCGGTGGGACTCACACCGTTGGAGCCGAGATAGTCCCCCCACCAGCCGTTGCGACCGTCGGAGAGTGACATCACGAGGACGACCGCTTTGGTGGCGACTCCGAAGTCCGGGACGATCACCGAGAGGTCACCGGGATTGCCGTCCATGTCCGCCGACGCGATCGGCGTGACACCCGCGATCCACTCCGGGTGCTGCCAGAGCACCGATTCGTCCGCGGTGCCAGCGTCTGCGTGGTTGTAGCGGATGGCAGAGAGATGCACGCGGCCGCCCATCACCTCGGTCTGAAATGGGGGCATGCTCGACCCTAGCGAGCGATAGGGCAGGAACCGAAGCACGAGCTTGCGATCCTGGCTGGTGAGTCCACTGCCCGCTCGGATCACCCAGTAGTGGGCGCCCATGGTCGGCAGCGCCAGCTGACGCGTCGTGCCACGGAACTGCCGCGTCCACTTGTGCTCGAGTGGTGTGCCCAGATTGGCCGACGTGAGGTTCACCACCATGGGCAGCGCCACGAGATCGTTGGTGGCGTCGGTGTCCTTGGTCTTCCAGGCACTCAAGCTGGTGGAGGGCTTGAACCCCGACCAAGCCGGGAAGCCGTACTGCCTTTCGTCCAGCGTGGGATGATCGGCGAACATGGCCACGCGCCAATTGTGGATCAACACGCCGAGTCTGCTGCGCGTATCCAGCGGCAGGCCGCCGGGGCGGAAGTACTGTCGATCGGCGCACGTGGCGCAGTTCGCGTCGGACAGCAGCGGGTGGAGCACCGGAAAGCCGTGCTGGAAAGCACGCGCCTTGGCCCACTTGTAGAGCAGGTCGTCGCGCATGCCGTTCAGCGTCCGAGCGGAGTCGGCATTGAGGAAATTGTAGGCCGCATAGGCCATGAAACCCGTTCGTGCCTGGTACACCTCGGTGAAAGCGGTGTCGTAGGGGAACTCGTAGGGCGGGTCAGGCGCGTAGTGGCCGCCGACCACCTCCGCGGCGGCCGACCAGAACTCGGTGGACGCGCCCGCGTTCTGAGAGGGAGGCATCGCATGCTGCAATTCGTGGTTGAACTCGGTCTGGATCTTGGTGCGGGGCCGGGCCCATCCCGTGCCGAGCGTGTCGATCTCCTGCCCCGATGCCGGACCGTCGAGGCTGATCGAGTTGCCGTTGAGGATCTCGTTCTCCGGATGGCCGGTCGTGAGGTCCTCCCTCGGCGAGTTCCACGCAGAGGGGTACTGTCCGCCGAATGAGCCTCCGTTGGGGTAGTGGCGGCTGGGGAGCGTGAGGTAGAGATCCGCGTGGCCACGATCGTCGACCGAGTAGCTGTTCACGCCTGGGACGAAGCTGTTCACGCCCAAGCGGAGCGGCGTGACCGTGGGGACGTTGGTCCAGTCGGCGCCTTCGCGGCGGAAGTAGTCGTTGATCACCTGGACACCGCGGGCATCGGTGGCGAGCGGGCTCGGGCCGATCGAGTCCACGAGCGAGCCAGCGAAGCGGACCAGTGTCTTCTCGATCGGGCCAAGCGTGGAACCGATCAGGTCGTTCGGGTAGAGCACGTCCCAGCCGAACTCGAGGTCGCGCCAATGAGCGTCGACAAGTTGCTGACCCGGTCTGAACATCTTGAACTCAGTGGACGGGTTCGGCGGAACGGCAGAGCCATTCGTCGGCGTCGCGCACCGATCCGGTGCAGCATGAGCGGGTGAGAGCACCCATTCGCAGATGAGCAGCAGGCAGGCCAACACGAGTCGTGACATGCGTACCTCTCGATCGGTGCTCCGCCGACCGTGGCGTGTGGCCTCGCCGAGGCCCCGACCCCTTCGGGTGCTGGCTTCGACCACAGGAACTTCGAGCACGCCAGCAGAATGCCTTGCCCTCCCCCCCCTGACGCAAGTAGTTTCGCCTTATGGGAATCGCACTGGGGAACCGCGTGCGTCTTCTGGTGATCTTCGCGCTGCTGAGCGAGGCGGCAATCAGCCACGCTCTCGCAGCGCCCCCTGGGCGAGATTGGACGCCGATCCGCGCGCTCTTGGCGGACGGCCATGCGGGCCTCAACGCTCAGCGATTCGAGCCCACGACGAGTGGAAGGATCGAGCTGGTCGCGACCGGCTTCGGAGGACCCGACACCGGGCGCACCTATGGATTCGAGTGGCGTGACAGCGTGTGGGTGAAGCGCTGGAACTTCGCGTCCTCTCGACCGATCTCGCGTGTGCTCCCGCTCGCGAATCCCGACTCGATCCAGATGCTCGCGTACTCGGCGACGACTGGGAACACCGACTGCTGGTGCGGCGTTCGCTTCGTCCGGGGAGCCAAAGTCACCGCTGAGGACTCCGTGGGGATCCGCAACTGCTCGAGTTTCGCAGTCAGTGGAGCGGCGTCGCGCACGCTTGTCTGGGCCTCGGCGCCTGAGGTCGGGCCATCGGGCGTCGGCGTCCTG
>CADEFY010000182.1:4613-6386 GCA_902826705.1 uncultured bacterium | reverse complement strand
GCCGCCATGCGAGAGCACCACCTCGAGCGGGCCGGTGTGCCGGGCGGCGATGGCATCGAGGTAGGCGTGCACCAGCGGCTCGAGGAACGCATTGGCGCAGGTGGTGGCGAAGCGCTCGTATTCGCGGATCTCGGGCGCGATCGCGCTCGATGCCGACACGGGCACGCCCAGCACGGCGAGCGCCCGCGCGAGGCGCTGCTCGTGCGCGGGCTGCGACCACGCGTGCAGCAGTCCCACGGCGATCGCCTCGGGCCGCGTGCGCCGCACGGCGCGCACGACGCGCTGCACCTCGCGTGCGGTGAGCGGGGCGAGCACGGCGCCCCCCGCGGCCAGACGTTCGTGGGTGCCGATGCGCCGCTCGCGCGGCACCAGCGGCGGCACGCGCTGCGGCTGGAGCGCATGCAGGTCGGGCCGCTGCTGGCGGCCGATCTCGAGCACGTCCTCCACGCCCGCGGTGGTCACGAACGTCACACGGGCGCCGCGGCGCTCGAGCAGCGCGTTGGTGGCCACGGTGGAGCCGTGATGCACGCGCGTGCGCGCGCCGGCGCCGGCGCGCGCCAGCCCTTCCACCACGGCCTCGGCAGGCGCCGCGGGCGTGGAGGGGAGCTTCATCGCCCAGCGTCCCGAGGGGCCGTCGATCACCAGATCGGTGAACGTGCCGCCGGTGTCGATGCCCACGGCGAGCGCCACGCGCCGCGGCTCACTCCGCACGCGGGCCACGGTTCCTCAGGGTCTCGACCACGGCCAGCACGATCACCACCGCGAGCAGCCCCACGATCACGGGGACCGGCACGTGGAAGCGGTGCCCCACCACCGCGAGCAGGTAGTAGTACGGCAGCGCGCCGATCAGCAGCGCGGTGAAGTAGCGCCACATGGGGTAGCCGAGCGCGGCCACCACCAGCTTGATCGGCGCGTCGGGCAGGGGCGTGGCGCGCGCGATCGCGATGGCGGCGAACGAGGCCGAGGGGTAGCGGGCCAGCGCCTTCTCGAGCTGCTCGCGCGACGGGATGAAGCGGCGCATCCACGGCCGATCGGACCGCAGCATCCAGCGGAAGAACAGCAACTGGACGCAGTTCCCGAGCGCGCTCGCCAGCCCGCCGAACACCGCCACCCGCCATGGGTCGTGCTTGGGCGCCCACGCGAGCAGCAACGGCGTCGTGGTGGCCGAGATGGTCGCGCCGTCGGCGAAGAGCAGCACGCAGAGCCAGAGCAGGGAGTCGCTGTTCACGACGTGGGGAGCCTCCGGGGCGGGTCACGCGAGCTGCGCGACTCTGCCCTCGGTCGAGGGGCGGCGCAACACACGGGCCCGGCGGCTCTCGCGAGCGGCCGGGCCCGTGTGTGGCGCTGCGCGACGTCAGATCGCGGCGGGCGGATCTCCCGACGGCGGCGCGGGCGGCGCAGGCGGCGCAGGCGGTGAAGGCGGCGCCTCGTGCGCGTGCGAGCGCATGCCGGGCGTGGTCGGACGGATGCGGTTCCACCAGTCCTGGATCGTGCGCTTGCGGTACTCCGAGAGCACCAGCGCGCCGGCGCCCAGCGTGAACAGCACGATGCTCGCCACGATGTAGACCACCTTCACGAGTCCGCCCACGAACCCGAAGAACGGCAGCACGTGGAACAGCTCGGCGCCGATGCGCAGCGCCTGCACGGCGAGCACGCCCCAGATCGCCGCCACGGCCAGCGACGGCACCGGCCCGCGCAGTCGGCCATGCACCTGGCGGCCGATCAGCGTGAAGCCCACGACCGCGCCCCAGAACGCCGCCACCACGAAGAACG
>CADEFY010000182.1:0-4603 GCA_902826705.1 uncultured bacterium | reverse complement strand
ACGCAGAACGCCACGCAAACCACGGCGACCGCGGCGGCGAGCGGGATGCAGATGATGGGGATGCACAGCAGCGCCATGGCGATCGCGAGCACGATCACCGACGGGATGATGAGCGCCCACAGCAGCAGCCCCACCATGAACGCGGCGCCGCCGTCGCGGTCGATCACGTCGAGGGCGTCCTGCGTGCGGCCGGGAGCGAGTTTCACGACGAGCCACGACAGGCCCATCAGCACCAGCGCGCCCACCAGCAGCCCGAGGATCTCGAAGCCCGCGCCGATCGCACCCAGCACCGGCAGCATGAAACGCGCGCCGCGCGTGCGGGGCGCAGTCACCCGCTGGCCTCCCACCGAGGCGCCCGGCTCCTCGAGCAGGGTGCCGCCCAGGCACACCACGTCGTCCTCGACACGCGCACCGGGCAGCAGGTGCACGTCGCCGCCCATGGCCGTGACGCTGCCGTGGACCGTGCCCTCGATGGTCACGTCGCCGCCCATGGCCACGACGTCGCCCTGCACGGACTCGCCCGCCTCGACGTGGATGTCCTGGCCGAACCGGATGATCTCGCCCGTGGTCGACTTGGCGAATGCCGGCATGTCCGGCACATCGGGCGGGTTCGGCACCGCGACGGACACGCCGAGGCCGTCGCCGACCGAGTCGACATCCACGCGCACGCCGTGCTCGCGAGCCGCCTCGGCCACGGCGCGGCGCACCTCACGGCGCACTTCGCGGGCCTCCCGGTCCGCGGCGCGGCGCGCCTCGATGGCGCTGCTGGCGACACTCTCGGCCGGCACCGGCCGGAAGGTCATCGTCTGGGCATGGGAGCCGGGCGCCCATGCTGCGAGGACGATCCCGGCGAGGATCGCGAGGTGGGTCAGTGGCTTGCGCATGGTCAACGACCTCCGCTCGTGACGACGATATCGCCCGAGGCCGAGGAGAGCCGGACGGATGGACCCCCGGAACCGATGCGGCCGGACATGGTGCGCCGGTCGCTGCGATCCAGGGTGATGGGGATGGAACAATCGATGGAACCGCTGCTGGTGCTCGCCTCGAGCCGCGCGCCGGCGCCGCGTGGCAGCCGCACGGTCAGCTCACCGCTCGACGTGGTGGCCTCGACACCCGCGAAGGGCGCCACGGCCGACACGCTCACGTCGCCACTGGTGCTCACGAGGCGGATCGGCCCGCCGGCCTCGGCCACGTCGATCTGGCCGCTGCTCGCCTCGCCATCGAGCCCGCGTGCGGCGCGCTGGATCAGGATGTCGCCGCTGGCGGTGCGCACGCGCACGGAGTCGCGCGCCAGGCCCAGCGTGAGGTCGCCGCTGCTGGAGCTGAACTCGAAGCGGCCCGAGACGGTGTCGGCCTCGCAGTCGCCACTCGAGGTGTTCACCCGCATCCGCCGTCCCGCGAGCACCGAGATCTCGCCGCTCGAACTGCGCAGATGCGCATCGAGCCCGCTGAACACGATGTCGCCGCTGGCGGAGACCGCCTCGAGCGGGGCGAACTCGCCCTGCGCGTCGATGTCGCCACTGGCGGTGTGCAGCTCGGCGACGAGCGCACGCGGCACCTCGATCAGCAGCCGCACCTCGGCGCGCGGCTTGGAGAGGTCGGTGAGATCGCCACCCTTGAGCACGTCCCACCAGCTCACCTGGATGCGCACGTGGCGCGGATAGGTCACTCGCACGACGTGCCGGTCGCCCTCGCGCACCGAGGTCACCTGCGTCTCGCTGGCGTAGCGTCGGGCCTCGGCGGCATCGCGGCCGCGGCAGAGCTTGTAGGCGGTGACGTGCAGCCGGCCGTCCCGGCTCTCGCGCAGCCGCACCAGGCCCCGCGCATTGTCGACCACCAGGCGCCGCAGGTCCCTCACCTCGAGCACCTGCTGGCTGCTCTCGGTGACGGTCTCGAGGTCCCGGGCATGCACCGGGGACACCGTCAGCGCCGCCACGAGGGCGGCCAGATCCAGCAGGGACAGTCTCACGTCGGTCTCCTCCCACAGGCTCGCCACTGCCTACGCGGAAGTGGCCCCGTGGGTTGCGACGGATCGCACGGAACGTCGGATGAACGGTCGGGAGGCGCCCGGGATGGGATGCGCCGCCCCGGAAAGGCCAGAGGGAGGCGCGGGGTTCGCGCCTCCCTCTTGTCAGCCTTGCAGATGGAGGGACGTGCTCAGTGGCTCGTGGCCGCCGAGTCCGTCGCCATCATCGAGGTCGAATCCGTGCCCATGGCGGTGGAATCCGTGTGCATGCCGTCCATGGAGGAGTCATGCGTCTCCGTGGCCGCCGGGGTCTCCTCGGCCGCCTGCTGCGCGCAACCCACCACGGCGAACGCGGCGAGCAGGGCGATCATCGACAGAGCGAAGAACTTGCGCATCGTGTTCATCTTCACCTCCTTCGTCTGATCCGAGCCGGCATCGCCGGCTGCGGTTCGTGTATTCGCGAAGATGGACCGGGACTCCATGAAAAAGACACCAGTCGCGAAGTCACCGGTGTCGAGCAGCAGCGTCCGTGCGCGGTATGCGGTTGGAACAGCGGCCGACGCGCGCTGGACCTGGCTGCGCACGCGTCCCGGAAAGCGCCGCGGAACGTAGGTCCCACCTGTCAGGCTGTCAAGCCCTTCGTGGGGGGGTGGGACCGAGAACGCGTTCTTGACAGGGCCCGGACCTCCCGGTCCCGCTCACAGCGCCGCAAGCGCCTGCGCCACATCGGCCTGCAGGTCCGCGCCGTCCTCGATGCCGACCGACAGCCGGAGCAGGCCGTCCGCGAACCCCATCGCCAGACGGGCCTCCCGTGGCACCGAGGCGTGGGTCATGGAGGCCGGGTGGCACACCAGGCTCTCGACTCCGCCCAGGCTCTCGGCCCGGGTGAAGAGCCGGAACGCGTTGAACACGCGCTCGCCGGCGGCGAGCGAACCATCGCCCGCGATGAACGACAGCATGCCGCCGAACCCCGATGCCTGCCGGCACGCCAGCGCGTGCTGGGGGTGCGAGGGCAGCCCCGGGTAGAACACCCGGCTCACCTTGGGGTGCTGCTCCAGCAGGGCGGCCAGATCCCGGGCGTTGGCGTCGTGCTGCCGCATGCGCACGGCGAGCGTCTTGGTGCCGCGCAGGCAGAGCCAGCAGTCCATGGGCCCGGGTACGGCGCCGGCGGCGTTCTGCAGGAACCGCAGTTCGGTGGCGAGCGCCTCGTCGGAGGTGATCAGCGCGCCGCCGATCATGTCGCTGTGCCCGTTGAGGTACTTGGTGACCGAGTGCATGACCACGTCGGCCCCCAGCGCGAGCGGCCGCTGGAAGTAGGGCGTCATGAACGTGTTGTCCACCACCACGCGGGCGCCCACACGGTGGGCGCGGGTGGACAGCTCGGCGATGTCGGCCAGTTCCATGAGCGGGTTGGTGGGCGTCTCGACCCACACCAGCTTGGTGGCCGGCGTGAACGCGCGCTCCACCGCATCGCTGTCGGAGGCGTCGACGAACGTGAACGCGAGCCCGTGGCGCCGCCAGACCTTCTCGAACAGCCGGTACGTGCCGCCGTAGGTGTTGCGGCCACACACCACGTGGTCGCCGGCCGAGAGCGTCTGCACGAGCGCGTTGGTGGCCGCGAGCCCCGAGGCGAACGACAAGCCGTGCGTGCCGCCCTCGAGCGCGGCCAGGTTGCGTTCCAGGGCCGCGCGCGTGGCATTGTGCGTGCGGGCGTACTCGAAGCCCTTGTGCTGGCCCAGCGCCTCCTGCGCGTAGGTGGACGTCTGGTAGATCGGCATCATGACCGCGCCCGTGGTGGGATCGGGCGCCTGGCCGGCGTGGATCGCGAGCGTGCTGAGACCGGCCTCTCGGCGGAGCGGGTGCTGCGCCATCACTGGCCTCCTGCGATGAACTGGAGCATGTCGAACCGTGTGAGGATGCCGGTGATCGCGCCGTGCTCACGCACCAGCACCGCGGCGTGGCGCGCCGCGAGCAGCTTGGCCACCGTGTCGGCCGAGTCCTCGGCGCCCACCACGGGCAGGGGCGCCCCCATCAGGGAGTCCACCGGCTTGCCGAGCGTGGCCGGATCGGCGAGCGCCAGGCGCAGCACCTCGCCCTCTTCGAGTGTTCCCACGGTCTCGCCGCCCTTCATGACGGGCAGTTGCGACACGTCGTGCTGCTCGATCAGCGCCAGCGCGCGCTGGAGCGGCTCGCCGGACTGCACCGAGTGCAGCGTGCGCACGCGCGCGCTCTTGGCCGAGGGCATCGCACCGGCACGCGTCATGGCCTGATCGAGCAGGTGATTGTCGCGCATCCACTCGTCGTTGTGCACCTTGGACAGATAGCGCTCGCCCGTGTCGGGCAGCAGCACCACCACGAGGTCGTCCGACTTGGCGCGCTTGGCGGTCTCGAGCGCGACCCATGCCGCCATGCCCGCCGAGCCGCCCACGAAGATCGCGTCCTCGCGCGCCAGCCGGCGCGCCATGTTGAGGCCGTCGCGGTCGTTGCAGCTCATGATCGAGTCCACCACCGAGAAGTCGGTGGCCGTGGGGATGAAGTCCTCTCCCACGCCCTCGATCTTGTAGGTGCGGGCCTCGGACAACTCGCCGGTCTCCTTGTAGTGCTTGAGGATCGAGCCCCCCGGATCGTCCCCGATCC
>CADEFY010000181.1 GCA_902826705.1 uncultured bacterium | reverse complement strand
TGGCCTTCGGCACCCTGCTGAAGGAAGGCTATTACGTCCGCCTGTCGGGCCAGGATTGCAAGCGCGGTACCTTCTCGCAGCGCCATGCGGTGCTGGTCGATCAGGAGACCGAGGTCGAGTACATCCCGCTGAACAACATCGCCGCGGGACAGTCGACCTTCGAGGTGATCAACTCGCCGCTCTCCGAAGCCGGCGTGCTGGGGTTCGAATACGGCTACAGCCTGGCCGACCCCAAGGCGCTCGTGCTGTGGGAGGCGCAGTTCGGCGACTTCGCCAACGGCGCGCAGGTGATCATCGACCAGTTCATCGCCAGCGGCGAGACCAAGTGGGGCCGCATGTCGGGACTCACGTTGCTCCTGCCGCACGGGTACGAGGGCCAGGGGCCGGAGCACTCGAGCGCGCGGCTCGAGCGGTTCCTCGAACTGTGTGCGGACCGCAATCTGCAGGTCGTCAACCTCACCACACCGGCGCAGGTGTTCCACGCGCTGCGCCGCCAGCTGCACCGCAGGTTCCGCAAGCCGCTCGTCGTGATGAGTCCCAAGAGCCTGCTGCGCCACAAGCGCGCGGTGTCGGCGGTGGCCGAGTTCACCGAGGGCACGTTCCAACCCGTGATCCCCGACGCCGGGGCAGGCGATCGCGCGACGCGTGTCCTGCTGGTGTCCGGCAAGTTCGCCTACGCGCTGCAGGAGGCGCGAGAGGCGGCGGGGCGCGAGGACATCGCCATCGTGCGTGTGGAGCAGCTGCATCCGTTCCCGGCGGACGAGCTGACGGCCACCCTGGCTCGGCACCCGCGCGCTGCCGACGTGCGCTGGGTGCAGGAGGAACCGGAGAACATGGGCGCCTGGCGGCATGTGCGGGACGCCCTCGACGCCGTGCTGCCCGCGGGTGCCGCACTGACGCTGGTCGCGCGTCCGGCCGCCGCCTCGCCGGCCACCGGCTACTACGCCATGCACCAGGCGCAGGAGAAGCAGTTGTTCGACCGCTCGATCGGCGAGGCGTCGGCCGCGAGCCCATCCGCCCGACGGCGCGTGCGTGACCCCCGCGAGCGGGGAGAGAACAAGGGAGTGGGACGATGAGCGATCCGGCCGCGGCGCTGCTCGAGGTCAAGGTGCCCCGACTCGCCGAGTCCATCTCGGAGGCGACCCTCGTGGAGTGGCTCAAGCCCGATGGGGCCGCCGTGCGCCTCGATGAGCCGGTGGCGACGCTCGAGACGGACAAGGCGGCCGTCGAGATCGTCGCGGATGGCGCCGGCGTCCTGCGCCACGGTCAGCCGCTCGGCGCTGTGGTGACCGTGGGACAGGTGCTCGGCCGCATCGAGTCCGGCCCGGGGACGGCTGCGCCAGCACCCTCGGCCGCACCGCCCAAGCCGGCAGCGGCGCCCGCGCCCGCGAAGCCCGCGGCTGCACCGGTCATGCCGGCTGCGCGCCGCGTGCTCGAGGAGCGCGGCCTCGAGGCCGCGCAGGTGAAGGGCACGGGCAAGGGAGCACGCATCACCAAGGAGGACGCGCAGCGTCACGCGACCGGTCCCGTGGCTCCCGCAGCGGCACCCCGCGAGACGCCCGCCCAAGTGGCCCCTGCCGCTGCCGCGCCAGCCGCGGCTCACGAGGCGGGCGGCGAGCGTGTGGTGCCCATGAGCCGCATCCGGCTGCGGATCGCCGAGCGCCTGGTGCAGGCGCAGCAGACGGCCGCGATCCTCACCACCTTCAACGAGATCGACATGTCGCGCGTGATGGATGCCCGCGCGCGCTACAAGGACGCCTTCGAGCAGAAGCACGGCGTCAAGCTGGGGTTCATGAGCTTCTTCGCGAGGGCCTGCGTGCTCGCGCTGGCCGAGGTGCCGAGCGTCAATGCCTTCATCCGCGGCGACGACATCGTCTACCATGATCACGCCCACCTCGGGATCGCCACATCCACCGAGAAGGGGCTGCTCGTGCCCGTGATCGAACACGCCCAACGCCTCGACTTCGCGGGGCTCGAACGCGAGATCGCGCGCCTCGCTGAACGCGGTCGCGCGGGCACGCTCACGCCGCAGGAACTCTCGGGCGGCACGTTCACGATCACCAACGGCGGTGTGTTCGGCTCGCTGCTCAGCACGCCCATTCTGAACCCGCCGCAGAGCGGCATCCTCGGCATGCACAAGATCGAGAAGCGGCCCGTGGTGGTGGGGGATGCCGTGGTCGTGCGCCCCATGATGTACGTGGCGCTCTCGTACGACCATCGCATCATCGACGGCGCTCAGGCGGTCACGTTCCTCGTGCGCGTCAAGGAGCGGCTCGAGGACCCCGAACGCATGCTGCTCGCGGTCTGAGGCGCGCGTGGCCGATTCGTCATTCGACCTCGTCGTCATCGGCACGGGCCCCGGCGGCTATGTCGCCGCCCTGCGTGCCGCACAGCTCGGCATGCGGGTGGCGTGCGTCGAGAAGTACCCCACACTCGGCGGCACCTGTCTCAACGTGGGCTGCATCCCGAGCAAGGCGCTGCTCGATTCGAGCGAGCACTTCGACTTCCTGAAGCACGGCGCCGCGGCGCACGGCATCCGTGCCACGGTCGAACTCGACCTGGCCACGATGCAGCGACGGCGCGCGCAGGTGGTGCGCGAGCTGACGCGCGGGATCGAGGGCCTCTTCAAGAAGCACGCGATCACCCGCGTGCACGGCACGGGCCGCCTCGCCTCGGCCACCGAGGTCGAGGTCACCGGCGATGACGCGACGAGGCGGCTGACCGCGCGCCACATCCTGATCGCCACCGGCAGCAAGCCCGTGTCGCTGCCCGGCATCACGTTCGACGACCGCCGCATCGTCCACTCCACACAGGCGCTCGAACTCGGCGCAGTACCGCCCCGCCTGCTGGTGATCGGAGCGGGCGCGATCGGTCTGGAACTCGGCTCGGTCTGGCGCCGACTCGGCAGCGAGGTGACCGTGGTCGAGTACCAGGACCGCATCACCCCCGGCATGGACGCCACGAGCGCGAGGCTGCTCCAGCGCGCGCTCGAGAAGCAGGGCATGCGGCTGCGCTTCGGCCTCTCGGCGCGCGGTGCCCGCGTCGACGGCGACGAGGTCGAGGTCGCGCTCGCAGCCGCGGCGGGGGGCGAGGAGGAGCGAGTGCGCACCGACGTCCTGCTCGTCGCGGTGGGCCGCAGGCCCTACACGGAGGGACTCGGAGCCCGGGAGGCGGGCGTGGCGCTGGATGAGCGCGGCCGCATCCAGGTCGACGCGCACTGGCAGACGACGCTCCCCGGCGTGTTCGCGATCGGCGACGTGATCGCCGGCCCCATGCTGGCGCACAAGGCGGAGGAGGAGGGCGTGGCCTGTGTGGAGCGCCTCGCAGGTGTCGCGGGCCATGTCGCCTACGGGTGCATCCCGAACGTGGTCTACACCTGGCCCGAGTTCGCCAGTGTCGGCCTGACCGAGGAGGAGGCCCGCGCCCAGGGCCTGGAGCTCGCGGTGGGGGTGTTCCCGTTCCTCGCCAATGGCCGCGCCAAGGCGATGGGAGAGAAGGACGGCCAGGTGCGGCTCCTGGCCGACGCCTCCACGGATCGGCTGGTCGGGGCCCACATCGTCGGGCCGCGCGCCAGCGACCTGATCGCCGAACTCGCCGTGGCCCTCGAGTTCGGGGCGACGGCGGAGGACATCGCGCGCTGTGTGCATGCGCACCCCACGCTGCCCGAGGCGGTCAAGGAGGCCGCGCTCGCGGTCGCCGGCCGCGCCCTGCACATCTGAGCAGGGCCAGCTGATCCGTCGATATCGCCAGAATTCCCTTGTCGAGTGTGGCGAGGACCGCGGTATCATCGAGGGGATCGGATCGCTGTGCGCGGCTCCCCCACGGGCCGCCACCTGACGGACTGACTCGAGCTTCGTCTCGCGCGGCCCCCCTCAGGCACGACATCTCGCGTTCCACGCTCCGGAGGCCTCTCGCATGTCGCTCGTCACCCGCTCCCTGGCCGCGCTGGCACTCGTCGGCCTCTGCTCGGCCACTGCCCGCGCCGCGTCCCCGGTCCCGGTCGTGTTCGGGACCACGTGGGATGTCCCGGCCGTCACGCTCCAGGGCATCATGAACACCTATCTCGGCGCGCCCGGACTGGTGAACGTGGCGACCGACTACGTCGGCCACGACGCGGGCGAGCCCGATCCGTGGTTCTGGCTCGACAGCCAGTTCTCCGCGCTGCTCGTGCGCGAGGTCGCGGGCTACTCCGGTCTCAACGTGCTCGGGTGGTACCTCGAGGACGGCGGTCCGGTCACGATCGACGGCATCGACGACGGGGTCGTCTTCAATGGTCCGGATGGCAGCGGCGCCATGCGCCTCATCATCTTCCCCGCCGGGGTCTCGCGATTCGGGTTCTACCTCGACCCGAAGGGCGCGCAGAGCGGGCACAATGCCCCGCAGCCCGAGCGGTTCTTCACGAACCGCTTCCTCAATGACCTCGGGGCCGACGGCTCCGGCGCGATCCATGCCCCGTTCGATGGCGATGTGCAGGCGCTGGTGTTCGACGTCTCGCAGTGGAAGGGTCCCAACACGTGGCTCGTGGCGTTCGAGGACGTCGACTATGGCGCGGCGATCACGCCCTGCTGCAACGGCACCGACAATGACTACAACGACCTCGTGTTCGAGGTGAAGGCGATCGGCGCCACCGAAGCGCGCGCGCTCACCTTCGGCGCGCTGAAGCAGAAGTTCGGCCGCTGATCCCCGTCACGATCCGAGCGGCGTCCGTGGGTCTCCCGCGGACGCCGCTCGGCGTTTGACGGCCGGAGCGCCGCTGGGCACAGTCGCCACATGCCCACGATGACGCTCGGAGACTGGACGGCCCACACGCTCGAAGCAGGGGCGCTGTGGCTGGACGGCGGCTCCATGTTCGGTTCGGTCCCCAAGGGCCTCTGGAGCCGGACGAACCCGGCGGATGAGCGCAACCGCATCCGGCTTGCCATGCGCACCCTGCTGCTCGTGGGCCGGGACCGACGCGTGCTGGTCGATGTGGGCCTCGGGGACAAGTCCGATGCGCGCTTCCGCGACCTGTTCCGCGTGGAGGACGATCCGCGACTCGAGCACTCGCTGGCCGCCCACGGGATCACTCCGGCCCAGATCACCGATGTCGTGCTGACGCACCTGCACTTCGACCATGCGGGCGGCGCCACCCGGCGTGACGGCGAGCGGCTCGTGCCCACGTTCCCGTCGGCGCGCTACTGGGTGCAGCGCCGCAATTGGGACAACGCGATGGCTCCCAATCCTCGCGAGCGGGCCTCCTATCTGCAGGAGCACTTCGCCCCCCTCGCCGAGGCGGGCGTCGTGGAGTTCACCGAAGGCGCGGGCGAACCATGGCCGGGCGTGCAACTGTTGCCGGCCGATGGACACACCCGCGGGCAGCAGTTGGTCCGTGTGCACGGGGGCGGCGAGTCGCTCTACTACGTCGCCGACCTGATCCCGACCGCCGCGCATGTGCGCATCCCGTTCGTGATGGGGTACGACATGGCGGTGATCGAGACGATGGCCGAGAAGCGCGCGCTGCTCGAGCGCGCCGTGGCCGAGTCCGCATGGATCTGCCTCGAACACGATCCGGACACCGCACTGGCGCGCCCCGTCGCACAGGGCGATGACTTCGCGTGGGGGGAGCGCCTGCCAGGCGACCTGCCCGCGCTCGTGCCCTGACCCCGAGGAGACGCGATGCTGCACGACCTGTTCGCGACTTGGATGCGCCTGAGCCTCGAGTGGGGCTACCCCGGCATCTTCCTCATGATGGCGATCGAGTCCACGGTGTTCCCGCTCCCCAGTGAGATCGTCGTGCCGCCGGCCGCCTACTGGGCCAAGCAGGGGCATCTGTCGTTCTGGGGCGTCGTGCTCGCCTCCACGCTCGGCTCGTGGTTCGGCTCGGCGCTGTCGTACTGGTTCGCCCGCTCCGTGGGCCGGCCGCTGATCCTGAAGTACGGTAAGTACGCGTTCCTCCCGCCCAAGAAGTGGGAGCTCGCCGAGCAGTGGATCCATCACTTCAGCGTCGTCGGCGTGTTCTTCGCCCGCCTGCTGCCGGTCGTCCGGCACCTGGTCTCGCTGCCCGCGGGCGCGGTGCGCATGCGGTTCTCCACGTTCTCGATCAGCACCCTGCTCGGCTCGTTCCTGTGGTCCTGGGTCCTCGCGTGGTTCGGCGCCGAGGTGCTGGGCGGTCAGCCGCGCCTGCTCGAGGACCCCGATGCGCTCACCCATGTGCTCAAGGAGAAGCTGCTCTGGTTCGTGGCCGCCGCCACGATCCTGTTCGCCCTCTATGTGGGCGTGGACCTGATCGGTCGCCGGCTGCGCGCGGCGGGGCGGTCGGGCTCCCCAGGCGTCTGAGCGCCCGGCCGCGCGGTTGGCGCGGCGCGGCGCTGGGGCTGGCCCGGACGATTCATGAACCGCCGCCTCCGAGCGCCATCTGCAGCACGTCCACTGCGTTGCACG
>CADEFY010000180.1 GCA_902826705.1 uncultured bacterium | reverse complement strand
GTCCCACTGCAGGGCCCGCTTCTTGAGCAGATAGAGGTAGCCGGCGAGCAGGATCAGGATGAAGAGCAGCATCTCGATGAGGCCGTAGAGCCCCAACTGCTTGAAGCTCACCGCCCACGGGTAGAGGAAGATGGCCTCGATGTCGAACAGGATGAAGAGCAGCGCGACCAGGTAGAACTTGATCGAGAAGCGCCCGCGCGCATCGCCCACCGGCTCGACGCCGCACTCGTAGGGCATCTCCTTCACGCGCGTGAACCGTCGCGGCACGATGAGGTGCGAGGCGCCGATGGTCACGGCGCCGAAGCCCAGTGCCACGATCACGAACAGCAGGACCGGCAGGTACTCGAGCATCGACTCCCACCCTGGAGGACGTCGTCGTCGGATCCGCTACACGCGCAGCCGGCCGCAACTTAGAGCCGCGACAAGGGAGCGTCAAGCATGTGCGCGGCACTCAGCCGTGCAGCTTGCGCACCTCCGCGGTCAGCGCGGGCAGCACCTCGAACAGGTCGCCCACGAGTCCGTAGTCGGCCACCTTGAAGATGGGCGCCTCGGGATCCTTGTTGATCGCCACGATGCAGCGCGAGGACGACATGCCCGCGAGATGCTGGATCGCGCCCGAGATGCCGACCGCGACATAGAGCTTGGGGCTCACGACCTTGCCGGTCTGTCCGACCTGTTCGCCGTGCGGACGCCATCCGGCATCGACGACCGCACGCGACGCGCCCACCGTGGCGCCGAGGGCATCGGCGAGGGCCTCGACCAGGTGGAAGTGCTCGGGGCCCTTGAGGCCGCGCCCGCCGCTGACCACGATCTCGGACTCGGTCAGGTCCGCCTTGCCGCCCGAGGCACCCGCGAGACCGGTGACCACCGCGCGCGGCGCACTGGCATCCCACTCGAACGGCAGGGCGCTCACCGCCGCCACGGCCCCGGCCGCGGACACTGGCGCGAACACCTTGGGACGCAGCGATGCGACCGCGGGCGATGCCGGGAACGCCACCTTCTGGAAGGCCTTGCCGGCGAACACCGGCCGCGTCGCGACCAGCCGGCCAGACTCGACCGCGAGGGCCGTGCAGTCCGTCGCGAGGCCCACCGAGAGGCGCGCCGCGACGCGCGGCGCGAGGTCCTTGCCGATCGACGAGGCGCTGAAGAGCACCACCTTGGCTCCGACCTGCTTCGCGGCCGCAGTCACCGCGGCCGCGTGACCCGCGCTGTCGTACTGCGCGAACGCGGGGTGCGCAGCGAGCAGCACCTGTTCGGCGCCCGCCTCGCCCAGCGCCGCGAGCCCGGGGTCGGCTGCCGCGCAGCACACGCCGACGACCGGACCGCCGAGCACGGCCGCGAGCCGCGTCGCCTCACCCAGGGTCTCCCGCGAGACCGACCGCACGGCCCCGCCACGCTGTTCGATGTAGACCAGGATGCTCATCGCACGTTCTCCTTCGGTCAGAGGACCTTGGCCTCATCGCGCAGCGCCTGCACGAGCGCCGGCACGGCAGCGACCCCTTCGCCCACGATCCGGCCCGCGGCGCGCGGCGGCGGCAGTTCGAGCGCGAGGCGCTCGAGCCCCGGCGCTCCGAGTGCGGCCGGGCGTTCGTCGATCGGCTTCTTCTTGGCGGCCATGATCCCCTTGAGCGAGGCATGCCGCGGTTCGTTGAGCCCCTTGTCGGCGGTGAGCACGGCGGGCAGCGGCACCTCGACCAGCTCACGCCCCCCCTCGATCTCGCGCTCGAGCCGCGCGACGCCGCCTTCGATCGCGGCCTTGCACACCACGGTGACGCAGGGCATGCCGCACATCTCGGCCACCATCGGGCCCACGGCACTCGCATCGTCGTCCACCGCCTGCTTGCCCATCCACACGAGGCCGGGCTGCAGCTCGGTGACCAGCGCGCTCAGCGCCCGGGCGACCTGCAGACCGTCGGGGGCGGGATCGTCGGTCTTCAGGTGCACGGCACGGTCCGCGCCCATCGCGAGCGCGTTGCGCAGGGTCGTCGTGACGCCCGCGCCGCCCACCGAGGCCAGCACGACCTCGCCCGCGCCGAGCGCCTCCTTGAGCCGCAGCGCCTCCTCGACCGCGAACTCGTCGTACACGTTGAGCACCCAGGTGACGCCGGAGGGATCGAGCGTGGTGCCGTCGGCGGCGACCTTGATGCGGGTCTCGGTGTTCGCGACCTGCTTGATGCACACGAGTTGCAGCACGAGACACCTCTCTGTCGGGATGGGCGTGAGGGGCCGCAGGCGCGGGCCCTTCTGCCGTCTGCCGGGACCACGGGCAGCGCAGGCTCGGGGCGCTCGGGGCGCGCCGCTCGAAGCCCCACGCGCGAGCGGGCGCGCAGTCTCACCGCGCTCGTCCGCGAGTGTCAAGCATCGGTGCCAGAAGTGGTGCCGGATCCTTGACCCTGTCTCCGCCGCTGTGTCACGGTCCGCTTCGCTGCGCGATATCGAGGCGCCTTCCGGTGTGCCGGAAGTCACCTCGTGGGCCGCGGCGAAGGCGAGTGTGAGCGCACCGATGGGGGTCGGTGTCGATCGGACTCCGATCAGACGACCGTTCGCGGTCCCCACCACGGCGTGACTCGAAGCGCCAGGACCACAGGTTGCCATGTCGAAGATGGTGGATCTCGACGAACTCGGTAGACGGATCCGCGGATTGCGCACCGAGCGCCGGATGACGCTCAAGCAGGTCGAGGAGATCGCAGGGCTCTCCGCGACCCACCTCTCCGAGATCGAACGCGGGCGCACCTCGCCCACCGTGGGGGCGCTGCTGCGGATCGCGCGCGCGCTCGACCGCGACGCGAGTTACTTCATCGAGCTCGATGAGATGTCCGATGTCGCGGTCGCCACGCGCGACGAGAGCGCGGCCAAGCGCGACGGCAAGGCGGGCGACCGCCAGCTGCTCACGCCGAGCATCCCCGGCAGTGCGCTCTTCCCCTACCGCGTGCGGCTCAAGGCGCAGGGCAGCTACAGCGTGCCGACAGCCGACCTCACGCGCGACCTGATCGTGCATGTCCAGAAGGGCAGCGCCACCGTCAAGCTCGCCGGCCGCTCCTGGACACTCGCGGAGCAGGACACGCTGCAGGCGTCTCGGCAGGATGCGGTCAGCATCAAGGCCGGCGACACGGCCACCGAACTGCTGCTGTTGTCCACGCGTGAACTGGAGATCCCCCGATGAGCCGCCGTCCCGAGCCTGTCCCCGCCCCCACGGCGGTGATCCGCGACCACTCGCCCGCGATCCTCGGACAGCGGATCAAGATGCTGCGCGTGGCGCTCGGCATGACGCTCAAGGAACTCGAGGAGAAGGGCGGCATCTCGGCCACGCACGTCTCCGAGATCGAGCGCGGCAAGGCCTCGCCCACGATCGGCGCGCTGGGCCGGATCGCCAAGGCGCTCGGCCTGCGTCCCGCGGCTCTCGTCGAACCCAAGGAACTGCCCGATGTCACGGTGCATCGCGCATCCGAGCGCCGCACGCACGCGATGCAATGGGGTGGCGTGCGGATCGAGTCGCTCACCGATCCCACGCGGGATGCCGCACTGAGCCTGCACCTCTTCACGCTGCCGATCGCGCGCGAACCTTCACTCGTGCATCACCACGAAGGCGAGGAATGGGTGAGTGTGATGGCGGGTGTGGCCGAGATCCGCATCGAGGGGCAGTCCCACGTGCTGCGTGAGGGCGACGCGATCCACTTCCGCGCGCATCAGCGCCATGCGTACTCGAATCTGGGATCGAGCAACGCGGTGCTGCTGGTCGCCGGCCGGCCGCGCCTGTCGCTGTAGGCGGAGCACTCCGGCCTCAGCCGAGGCACGGCACCACATCGTCGCGGTCTCGTCCGCGCAGGTCCTCGACGGTCTCGCCGCGGCGCGCGCGGCGGAGCTGGCCGGACTCCGCCGTCAGTTCGGCGAGCCGGCCGCGGCCGTTGTAGTTGGACGACATGACCGCGCCGTAGGCGCCGGCATCGCCGATCACCACGACGTCGCCCACCTCGAGCGGTGGCAGATGGACGTCGGTCGCGAACGTGTCGCCGCTCTCGCACACCGGACCCACGACCGTGGCGCGCGACGGCTGCCCGGCGCGCGGCGCGAGCGGCGCGATCGGATGCCGCGCGCCATAGAGCGCAGGCCTCAGCAAGTCGTTCATGCCCGCCGCGAGCACGACGAAGCGCCGCTCGCGGTCCGCGTCGCGGCGGATCTTGATGCGCAGCACCTCGGCGAGCAGCACGCCCACGGGGGCGACCAGCCAGCGCCCGGGCTCGAGCCGCCACCGCACCGCGCGCCCGACCGCGAGTGCCGCCAGTTCCTCGGCGTGCGCCTCGAGCGCGAAGTCGCCGCCATCGCGGGTGCTGTCGTGCCCGAAGCCGCCGCCCAGGTTGACCAGGGACAGCGGCGCGCCCCGCGCGGCCGAGGCATCGGCGAGCGCCAGCGCATCGCGCGCCGCGGCCACGAGCGGCGCCCGCTCGAGCACCTGCGAGCCCACGTGGACATGCACGCCCTCGAGCGCCAGATGGGGCCAGCGCGCACGCGCGGCCCACAGCTCGAGCGCCTCGGCGGGCGACAGTCCGAACTTGGCAGCCGCGTGCCCGGTCGCGACGTGGGCATGGTTGGCGGTCGCGATGCCGGGATTGATCCGCAACGCGACGCAGAGCGGCGCAGCACCCGTGCGCGAGAGCGCGGCCTCGAGCAGGTCGAGCTCTCCCGCGGCATCGACGCTCACGCAGTCCACGCCGCGCTGCGCCACCCATGCAGCCTCCTCGGGCGTGCGGCCATTGCCCGACAGCGTGCGCGCCTCGCGCGCGAAGTCCGCGGCGCTCGCCAGCTCGAGTTCGCCCAGTGAGCCCGCATCGGCATGCAGGCCGAGCGACCGCAACCGCTGCGCGATCGCGGGCAGCCCGTTGGCCTTGAGCGCGTATGCGATCGCCGGGCGCAGCGGAGCGAACGCGCGCACGAGCCGTCCGGCGCGCGCTGTGAGCGCATCGAGATCGTAGAGCCAGCACGCGCGCGCCGACGGCTCGAGCGCACGCAGCGCCGGCAGCACCTGCGCGAGCGGCACGCCGCCCCACTCGCCCACCTCGGCCACGTGCCGCACGCCGCTCACGCGCCCCGCCCTTCGAGCCGCTGCTCGGCGCGGGCGCGGTCCGCAGGCGTGTCGATGTCGGCGAGCGCGGCCGCGCCCCCGGGCAGGGCGTCCGCGTGCACCGCGCGCACGCCGATCGCCTGGAGGGCGCGCGCGAGCGAACGCTCGCCCGCGGCATGCTCGCGGCTGAGCGCCGCCAGACCCACGGCATCGAGCCACACCGGCAGCGGTTCCAGTGCGCCAGCACGCTGGGGCGCCACCGCCACCGCATCGCCTCGTGCATCGCGTAGAGCGATCAGGAGCGCGGCATCGAGGAACGGCTGGTCGGCCGCGGAGACCAGCGTGAGCGCCGCGGGCCACTCGCGCGCCGCGGCGACGATCGCGCTCAGCGGACCCTCGCCCGCATCGCACACGCGCGTCACGCCGGACGGCAGCGGCAGCGACAGCGCGGCCGGGGCGATGCACACCGTGCGATCGGCGAGCGGCGAGACGGCCTCGAGCGCGCGGTCGAGCAGCGTGCGACCGGCGAGCGGGACGACGGCCTTGGGCGCGCCGGCCCCGAGACGCACGCCCCGGCCGCCGGCGAGGACCATGGCGACGGTGCTCGATCGCGGCGCCGACATCAGTAGCCCGCCCGCTTGTCGACCACGTTCATGAGCGGCTCGCCCGCGATGAACCGGCGCAGGTTGCCCTCGAACTGCGTCAGCGCGCGCTCCCAGTAGTGCGGCGCCTGCCCGGCCACATGCGGCGTGATCAGCACCTCGGGCAGGTCCCAGAGCGGGCTCGAAGCGGGCAGTGGCTCCTCGGCGCACACATCGAGCGCCGCGCCCGCGAGCCGGCCGGCCTGCACCGCCTGGATCAGCGCCGTCTCGTCGAGGAGTGCGCCGCGCCCGAGATTGACGAGCCGGGCGCCCGGCTTGAGCCGCGCGAACGCCGCCGCGTCCAGGAGTCCGCGCGTCGCACCGGTGAGCGGCGGCACCAGCACGATCCAGTCGGCGGTCGCGAGCAGTTCGGGCAGGCGCTCGGTCCCCCACTGCGCGTGCGCCGGCTCGGGCGGCGCCTGGGGGTGGCGTCGCACGGCGATCACCTGCATCTCGAACGCGCGCGCGCGCTGAGCGATCGCCCGCCCGACCTCGCCGAATCCGACCAGTCCGAGCGTGCGTCCGGCCAACTGTCCGATCTCGGGGCTCTCGCGCACCAGGTCCGCCTGCACCCAGCGCCGCTCGCGCTGCGCGTCCCGCGCGCGGTGCAGTCGCCGTTCGAGCGTGAGCATGAGCCCGAGCGCATGCTCCGACATGGACACGGCGTGCAGCCCGCGCGCATTGGTGAGCACCACGTCGCTGGAGACGAATGCCGGGAAGAG
>CADEFY010000179.1 GCA_902826705.1 uncultured bacterium | reverse complement strand
GCACCGACCAGCCGACGCGTGCCCCATGAGCTTAGGACCGGGAGTGCCCCCCCGGCCACCCCCCTTCACTGGGGCGGCGGCGCGGCCACTCCGAGGTTCCAGCTGACTCCCAGGTGCAGCTTGACCTGCCCCGCTCGTGGCACGGCGTGGTAGCGCACCTCCACGAACTCGCTGAATCGCTCGCCCTCCCCCAGGCGCAGGCCGCCCATCAGCGCCAGGGCGCCCTTGGTGACCGATTCGTTGGCGTCGACGATGCCCGCAGTGGGCACGTCGACGTCGGAGGCCAGGAAGTGCAGCCCGAATCCGGCACCGGCGTAGGGCCGGTAGTTCCCCGCGCGGAAGTTCCAACGCACGTCGCAGCCCAGGGTGGCGTCACGCCGCGTGGCGCGCAGGTCGAAGTCGTCGACGCGCGTGGCGTTGCGCCAGTACTCGATCCACGGCAGCACGTCGACCTCGGTGGCGAGCACGCTGCTCTTCAAGCGTGCGCGCAGCCCGACGCCGGAGAACGAACTCTGGCCGCGCTCGAACACCGTGGCGGTCATGGCCTCGATGCCCTCGAGCGCCTGGGCGGCGGCGTGCGCGGGCGGCGGCGCGAGCGAGAAGGCGAGCAGCAGCGGCAGCGATGCGAAGAGCGTGCGCACGGGACTTCCTCCATGAAGTCAGGCCGGGGAGTGCAGGCGCGAAGGTAGGCGGCGCGCGGGGGGCGGCGCAAACGTGCGGGTGCGCATGCGAAGGCCCCGCGCCGGATCGCCGCGCCGAGGGGGACGCAGCGGATCCGAGCACGGGGCCGTTCGCGAGAGTGGCCGCCATCGCACCTTCTGCCGAGGGGTGCGTCCGGCGCGACAGCGGCACACAGGAGTGCTCCGCCGCGCGAGCAGCCTGCCGAGGGGGACATGCACACCCGCACGGGCGGAGCGATCGGGGCGAGCTCGCCGCGTCCATGCGAGGCTCCGAGACACGATCCGGGTCCGCGCCGGCTGTGCCAGCGGCGCCGAGGGGGGTCGCACGCCAGCACGAAGGACCAGCGCGGGCCTGGGCGTGCGAGAGCGCACGAGTGCAGGTCCGCGGGTCAACCCCGCAGCATGCGAACAAGGAGTGAAGGCGGCAGCCGGGCATCATCGCCCTTGCACCACGCGCATACGGCCCGCGGCGGGCTGCATGGTCCAACGCGCCGACGACAGGTGAGTTCCGGGCACCTGACGAGGAGCGGCGGCGCCTCTCACGGCCATCTTCGAATCCGAGGGGTTGGTTCGAAGCTGTCCCGATCAAGGGTCCAGCAGTGTTCTGGGTTGTCACGTCACCACCCGGAGCGGGCGGCATGGACTCCCAATGCACGTCGGGTGCCGATCGCGGTGCCAGATGCCGGCAAGTGCGGGGGATGCGGGTGAGGAAGGAGGCAGGTCGCGCGATGACAAGCGCTTGGCCGACCCGCCAGGCCGGGGCGAGCGGACCTCGGGCCGGGCGGGCCCGCCGGCCGGCGCCGGCCGCGACGCGCGCAGGTTCCGGCCAGTGGCGGCCGGGATCGCGCCACCCGAGGGCCGATCAGGCGTCCTGTTCGTCGACCTCGTAGTCCAGCAACCGCACCTTGAGCCACTGCACGCCGATCAGGTCGGCGATCCCGCGCCAGAGCCGATTGCCGATGCCGTACTTGGACACGCCGTGCTGTCGCGGCCGGTGCGTGAGTGGCACCTCGGTGAAGCGTGCTCCGCGGAACACGCACAGCGCCGGCAGGAAGCGATGCACGCCCGCGAACATGGGAAGTCCCACCAGTGCGTGCGCGCGGTAGGCCTTGAACGAGCAGCCGATGTCGGTGACCGGATCGCGCAGCACCACGCGGCGGATCGTGTTGGCCACCGCCGAGGCCGCGCGCCGCGACCAGGCGTCCTGCCGCTCCAATCGCACCCCCGAGACCACGTCCGCGAACTCGAGCGCGGCGAGCAGCTTGGGCAGGTCCGCCGGGTCGTTCTGAAGATCGGCGTCGAGTGTGACCACGATGTCGCCCCGGGCCCGCCCGAGCCCCACCGCGAGCGCCGCGCTCTGGCCCGCGTTGCGCAGCAGCACCATGGGGACCAGGGCGCGGTCGCGTGCGCGTTCGGCGCGCAGCCACGCGGCGGTGCCGTCGGTGCTGCCGTCATCGACCACGATCAGCTCGTGCGTGCGGCCGGTGGCGGCGATCGCCGCGCGCAGCTCGCGCAACAACGTGGGCAGGCTCTGCACTTCGTTGAAGGCAGGCACGACGATCGACATCTCGGGGCGCGGCACTCGCGGTTCCATGACCGCGGCACATTGGCAGAAAGGCCACCGAGCGGGAAGCGCGGCAGTTGACCCCCGCACAGACCGCGGCGAGACTCGCGCCCCGATGATCGGACTGATCCGTACGCTGCGCCGCGCCGCGCGCTTCGCCCGCGAACTCGCGCTGCCGGGCCCGCCCCACCGGGCGCCGTCCGGCCCGCGCAGGCCGCGTCGCCGCCGCCCCGCGGTGCTGGAGCAGCTCGCCATGGACCTGGGGCCCGAGCGTCCGCGCTGGCGGCTGTCGCGCCTGGTCGAGCGATCGCCGCACCGCGCACGGGTCCTGGAGCACGTGGAGTACGCGCGCCGGTTCTTCCCCGAACTCGACGGCCTCACGATCCGGCTCGGGTTCGCGCAGAAGCCGGGCGTGCTCGGTTGGGGCTCGCTCGATCCCGAACAGCCGGGCATCTGGGTGCGGCCGCGGCGGCTGCACCTGTTCACCGTCGCGCATGAGCTGACGCATCTGCTGCAGGCGCGCGAGTTGGTGCCGCGAGGCGAGCGCGCCTGCGACCTGCACGCGCTCGCGCGTTCGCCGTTGCTCATCGACACGCCGCCCAGCTACCTGGCGCTGCCGCGCTCGCTTCGGCGCGCGCGCATGAGCGAGGCGCAGGCGCACGCGCTGTGCGCGCTGGCGCGCGAGGCGCTCGCGGCGCGCGAGGCCGGCGACCGCCGCTATCTGCAGCGGTTCGAGCACGCGGTGGCCGAGCGGTTCGCGTGACCGATCCGGGCACGAGGCGGCGCGTGCGCGTGGTGGCCGCGGTGGTGCGCGACGGGGATCGGATCCTGCTCACCCAGCGCCCACCGGGAGGTCCGCTGGGGCTGCAGTGGGAGTTCCCGGGCGGCAAGATCGAGCCGGGGGAGAGCCCGGAGCACGCGATGGTGCGGGAGGTGCGCGAGGAGCTGGGGGTCGAGTCCACCGCGCTCGAGACGATGGCCGTGCACGCACACGACTACGAACACGTGGCGGTCGAGATCACGTTCCTCGCCGCCACACTCGCTTCGCACACGTTCGCTCGCAGCGACGCCGTGCATGCATGGCGGTGGATGCGGCCGGTGGACGTGGCGCTGGAGGAGGTGCTCGAAGCGGACCGCGACTTCCTGCGCGCGCTCGGCGCGCGCGATCCGGAGGAGGCGAGATGATCCCGTTGCCCGAGGGGCTGGCGTTCCTGCGGCTCGGCTGGTGGGTGGTGCATGTGATCGCCGTGCTGATCGTGTTCCAGTGGGGCTACACCAAGGGGCGTGGAGACGAGCGGAAGGAGCAGCGCCAGCGCGAAGAGTACCGCGGCGGCTGATCGGCAGGGGCCCGACATGCCCTGCCCGTGACGCGCTCTCGTGCGCGGTGCTGCGCTACGCCCGAGCCACGCCGGCGCGCACCGCGAGCCGGCCGAGCGCCATGAGCAGCGCCTCGAGGATCTCCGGCGGCCGCGGCGGGCAGCCGGGGATGCGCACGTCCACGGGCAGCACCTCGGCGACGCCGCGGTGCACGGCGAAAGAGTCGCGGCAGAAGCCGCCGTCGCAGGCGCAATCTCCCACGGCGATCACCAGCCGCGGCCTCGGCACGGCCTCGTCGGTCATGCGCACGGCTTCCTCGAGCTGGCGCGAGACCGGCCCGGTCACCAGCAGGCCGTCGGCGTGGCGCGGCGAGGCGACGATGTCGATGCCATAGCGCTGCAGGTCGTGGAACGGCGCGAACAGCGCCTGCAACTCGCTCTCGCAGCCGTTGCAGCTTCCCGCCGAGAGTTGTCGCAACTGCAGGCTGCCACGGAAGAGCCGCCGCACCTCCGAGCGCAGCGCTTCGCCCATCACCTCGGGCGGCAGTGGTGGCTCACTCGCGGCCACGGCCATGCCGGTCGGGATGCTCAGCGCAGCGCGTCCGGCGAGCACGCCGCGTTGCAATGGCCCTTGCAGCAGGTCCCACATGGTCAAGCCCTCACTTGTCGCAACATCCGTAGCAGAGGTTGAAGCTCTTGTTGATGAGCGGGAAGTCCGGGACGATGTTGCCCGGCACGCTCTGAGCCAGCGCCGGCCACAGCGCATGCGAGGCCGAGCGCACCCTCCAGTCCGCGATGCGGCCGTCTGGCGCGAGATGCAGCCAGTGCGTCAGGGCGCCCCGCGCACTCTCGACCAGGCCGCAGCCCCAGCGTCCGGCGGGCAGTTCGCCGAGATGCTGCACCAGCGGCCCGCCGGGCAGCCGATGCACGAGCTGGTCGATCAGGTTGAGCGACTCGTGGATCTCGTCGCCGCGCAGCTCGAACCGCGCGCGTACATCACCGGCGCTGCGCGTCGGGATCGCGAAGTCGAGCTCGCGGTAGAGCGCGTACGGGTGGTCGCGGCGCAGGTCCAGCGTGCGGCCGCTGGCGCGCGCGGCGGTGCCGGTCGCGCCGAGGTCCTCGGCGACCTCGCGGCTGAGCACACCCGCACCTGCGAGTCGGTCGACCACGCTCGGCTCGGCGAGCGCAAGCCGCTGCACAGTCACGACATCGGCGCGCACATCGGCGAGCACACTGCGCAGCCAGAGCTGCTGAGTGTCGTCGACCTCGCGCGTGACACCACCCGGCACGCAGGTGCCGCGCAGGAAGCGGTGGCCGAACAGCACGTCGTTGGCCTGCTGCAGCCGCTCCTTGAGCCGCATGCACTCGGCCCAGCCGACGACCCACGCCACGTCGTTGAGGATGCCGGCCATGTCGCCGAGGTGGTTGACGAGCCGCTCCAGCTCCGCGAGCAGCACACGGATCGCCCGCGCCCGAGGCGGCACCTGCACGCCTGCGAGTTCCTCGATCGCGCCGCAATAGGCGAGCGCATGGTGGAGCGCGCACATGCCGCACACGCGCTCGGCCAGCTCCAGGCCACGCGACAGACTGGCGCCCTCGGCCGACTTCTCGAGCCCGCGCCACGTCCAGCCCAATCGTACATCGAGCTGCAGCACCGACTCGCCCATGCTCGCGAATCGGAAGTGCCCCGGCTCGATGATCCCCGCATGGATGGGGCCCACCGGGATCTCGAACACGCCCTCGCCCTCGACCTGGGGTGTGGCGAAGCGCGGCGCCCACTGCCAGTCCGCCGGCGGCGAGAAGTCGCGACGCAGCGGGTGCGTGGCCGCAGGCCAGCCCGCGTGTGCGACGAGCGGCCGCGGATCGGGGTGACCGTCGGGCGTCACGCCGAGCATGTCGGCGAGTTCACGCTCGAGCCACAGCGCCGCCGGCACGCGCGCGGCGACGCTGGGGTAGCGCGGCGCGTGCTCGGGCACACCTGCCACGAACGTCAGCACGGCGTCCTGCGGCGCGAGTGAGCACATGACATGGATGCGATAGCGGCCGGCTTGTGCGCGCTCGTCGATGCCGAACAGCGTGAGCAGCGTGCCGCCCCATTCGCGCGTCACGGCCTCGACCACCTCGGCGAGCCGCGCCGAGGGTACGACCACCACCTGCTCGCGCAGCGAGACGCGGTCGGCGTCCAGCACTGCCTCGCCGAAGCGCTCGCGCAGGCCGCGCAGCGCGCGGTCGACGGGGAACAGTTCGCCGGACTCGAGGGTCATGGCAGCAACTCGCGGGAGGCCTGTTCGATCAACGTGCGCAGTGGCGCGGGCAGCCACAGGCCGAGCGCCAGCGTGACCGCCGCGAGCACCGCCATCGGCAGCGACGCACGCGCCGGCAACGCATCGCTGAACCCCGCACGCGGCGAGCCGAGCAGCATGCGCGTGAGGTGGAACACGAACCCGAGGAACGCCAGCACCAGCGCCACCAGCGCGACGATCGCGCCGCCGCTGCGTGCGGTGGCGAATCCACCTGCCAGCGCCAGCCACTCCGAGAAGAACGTGCCGGCGGGCGGTACACCGGTGAGTCCGAGTCCCGCCACCAGCAGCAGCGCACCCAGCCGTGGCGCCGCGACGAGCGTGCCCGCGTAGTGGTCCATGCGGCGCGATCCCGTGGCGCGCAGCAGCGAGCCGGCGGCGAGGAACGCGAGCCCCTTGGCGAAGCTCTGCACGAACAGGTGCAGCAGCGCGGCGAACACGGCGAGCGGCGAGCCGAACCCGATCGCCAGCGTCACCAACCCCAGGTGCTCGAGGCTCGACCATGCGAGCAGGCGCTTGAGCTCGCCCTGCACCAGCATGAACGGCACCGCGATCAGCATCGACAGGGCACCG
>CADEFY010000178.1 GCA_902826705.1 uncultured bacterium | reverse complement strand
CAGGCTGTCGGAAGCGAGCTTCTCGGCCTTGTCTGCCTGCCCGCTCTGCAGATAGATGCGCGAGGCGGTGACCAGCGCCGATGGAAGGCCAGGGGCTGAGTTCCTTTCGGGGTAGGAGTAGCCGGCAAGACTCGCGTCGATGTGCTGGCGCGCAGTCGTCACATCGCCGCGAACCAGGGCCAGTTCTGCAAGGCTGCGCGACAGCTCTGCCAGTCGCTCGCGATTCGGGCCGGGGTTGGTCAGCCAGACTCGCTGCGCCTCGTGGAGGCGAGCATCACCCTCAGTGAGATTGCCGGCGACCAGCAAGGCTCTCCCAAGTTGGTAGTTGGCGTTTGCGCCCCAGAACTGGTTCCCAATCGACAGCGCGTGGTCGACTGCTGCGTTCAACCGCGTGATCGATTCATCAGCCTGGTCGAGCCGATTGAGCGTGATGGCGTACGACACCGAGGCGGCCGGCGCTGTGGGCTGCTCCTCGCGAAGTGCGCGCATCCTGTCCAGCGCGTCTCGTCCGACCTGCTGAGCGCGCAGCACTTCGCCGAGTCTGTAGAGAAGCGAAGCGTGATTGACAGAGAGCGTAATGCTCGCCAGCGTGCCGCCGCGGCCGTTGCGTTCGAGTGTTTCGCGAGTCTGTTGATTCAGCTCCAGCGCCTCGCGAAAGCGGCCGCTGCGGAAGTAGATGCCACCCAGATCAGTCAGCACCGCGTTGTACTGTAATCCGCGCGTGCTACCCGAATCCTCCAGCAGCTTCTGCGCTTTGCTCAGCCGGTTGACAGCCGAATCGCGTTGACCCGCTTGATCATCCAGTTCCGCTTCAGCCCGCAGGCAATCCACCTGGACGGCGACCGGTGGCCTGGAAAGACGTGACAGCGCTTCGCGCGCTGTCGCCATGCGTTGCTTGGCCCGATCTGGATGATTGCCATCCAGCTCGCTGCCAACCGCCGCGCACTGCGTCAACGCCATCAACTCATCGTCCTTGAGTTCCGCGGCTATTGCCTCGGCGCGCGCGAGCACCTGCATCTGATTCTCGGTGTTGGCCAGGTCCATGTAGCGGCGCGACATCTGCAGCAGCATGCGCGCGCGAAACCGCGGATCGCCGGAGTACTGCCTGTCTAGTAACTCCTCGCCTTTGCCGAGCAGTTCCACGAGGCTCAGTGGTTCGCCGTTAGGGCCCACGTCCTCGAGCATCAGGCTCATGAACTCGAGGGCGGCTTCGGCGCGCTGCGCCTGGAAATTGGCTTCATCGCGCTGAGCCGCGAGCTGCTGCGCCTGGTAAGCCATCACCACCGCAAACGCCAGTGCCGACACGAACAAACCAGCGAGCAGCGCCAACGCCAGAGCCTCCTTGGAGGAGGCTTCGACGCCCAGTTCGTCCAGTCGCTCGACACGCGTTCGCTCGAGACGGCGGCGCAGCGCCAGCATGAGCGCCGTGTTGCGCACGCCGCCACCGCTCACGTACACGGCGTCGACGCCGCCTCGCGGACGCAGGAAGCGCTCGATGGCATCCGCGACCGAAGCCGCGGTGAGCTCGGTGGCGGTCGCGAGCGTGTCCTCGAGCGAGAGCTGCAGGTCCCCGGCGATCCCCTGCAGGCGCGTGGCATAGCGCTCGCCGAAGTGCCCCCGGCCCGTCGTGGCGGTGGCAGCAGGAAGAACGGATCGGCGAGCAACTGGCTCAGCAGGCCGGCGTGGACCCGGCCCTGCGTGGCCATGCGGCCGCCGTCGTCGTGCCGCGCGAGTCCCGCCGTGGCCGCGGACACGAGTGCATCGAGCACGGCGTTGCCCGGGCCGGTGTCGAACGCGCGCACGTCCTCGAGCGCCGCCCCCGCGGGCAGGTGGGTCACGTTCGCCATGCCCCCCAGATTGAGCAGCACGCGCGCCTCAGTGGCGGAGCGGAAGCACCACCAGTCCGCGATCGGCACGAGCGGAGCGCCCTCGCCACCCGCGGCGGCGTCGCGGCGGCGGAAATCGGAGACCACGGTGAGTCCCGTGCGTTCAGCCAGGATCGGCGCGGAGCCCGCCTGCCAGGTGAGCGCTCCGCTCCCCGTGGCGGACCTCGGCAGGTGCCGGATGGTCTGCCCGTGCATGCCGATGGCATCCACGCTCGAAGGCTCGACGGCTGCGGCCGCGATCAGGGCACGCGTCGCGTCCGCATAGCACTCCGCCAGCGCTGCATCGAGCCGCAGCAGCCGCTCGGGCTCCCACTGATCGGCATCGGCGAGGTCGAGCACCTCGCGGCGCAGCGCATCGGGCAGGGCGGTCTCGCGATACGCCAGCACATCGTGGCGGGCCTCGAGTCCGTGGCCGCGGAAGTCCACGAGGATCGCGTCGACGGCGTCGGCGCTGGTGCCAGTCATGAGCCCCACGATCCGGGCGCCGTGGCGCGGGTGCCGGCCCGCCGCGTTCACTTCCCGCTCCCCGCGAGCATGCCGGCGAGGATGCGGCGCTGGAACACGACGAACACCGCCAGCACCGGCAGCGACGCGATCGTGGAACCGGCCATCAGGAACCCCCAGTCCACACTGTGCTCGCTCTGCGAGAGCAGCGCCAGACCAACGGGCAGCGTGCGCATGCGGTCCGAATCGATGAACACCAGCGGGAACAGGAACGAGTTCCAGTTGGCGAGGAACGACTGGATCGCGACGACCGCGAGCACCGGGCGGAGCAGCGGAAGCGCGATGTCGCGGAAGATGCGCCAGTCCGACGCACCATCGACGCGCGCCGCCTCCTCGAACTCGAGCGGCAGCGCCGCCACATACTGTCGCACGAGGAAGATGCCGAACGCATCCACCGCGAAAGGCAGGATCAGCGCCGCGTACGTGTCGAGCCAGCCGAACCGCGCCAGCACCAGGTAGAGCGGGATCATGAGCGTCTGCTTGGGCACCATGAGCGTCGCGACGATCCCGAGCGTCCAGAAGCGCTCCCCGGGCACGCGCCGGCGGCCCAGCACGTAGCCCACCATGGCCGCCGTGATCACGTTGAGCGCCACCACCGCCACGGCCACGATCGCACTGTTGACGAGGTAGCGCCCCACGCCCGCCGACGCGAACAGCGAGCGGTACTGCGACAGGTCCCACGGACCGCGCAGCGCCCGAGCCAGGGAGTCACCCGCATGTGGCGCGAGCGAGATCGCGACCATCCAGAAGAACGGCAGCAGCATGGTGAGCAGCAGCGGCGTGAGCCACAGCCAGCGCCGCACGCTGCGCCCCCAGGGCGGCGGCGGCGCCGACTCGCGCAGCACGTCGGCGCTCATCGGGCGGCCTCCTCGCGGCCGGCGAGGGCGCGCATCTGGACCGCCGCGAGCGCCATGGAGAGCGCGAACAGCAGCCACGCGATCGCACTGGCGTACCCCAGCTCGAAGCGGCCGAACGCCTGCTCATAGAGGTGGAACACGACCGTGGTGGTGGAGCCGAGCGGGCCGCCGCGCGTCATCACGAACACCTCGGCGAAGATCTGCAGGCTGCGGATCGTGTTCACCACGAGCACGAACAACAACGTGGGCCGCAACAGCGGCAGCGTGATGTGCGTGAAGCGCGTCCACGCGCCAGCGCCGTCGAGGCGCGCCGCATCGTGCAGTTCCTCGGGGATCGCCTCGAGGCCCGCGAGGAAGATCAGCATGTAGTAGCCGCACGCCGCCCACACATCCATCGCCATGATCGCGGGCAGCGCGGTGACGGGGTCCTGCAGCCACGCGGGCGTGGGCAGGCCGAGCGGCGCGAGCAGCGCGTTCAGCGAGCCGTTGGGTGCATACAGCCCCTTGAACACGAGCGAGAGCACGACCACCGAGACCACGCTGGGCAGGAAGAAGCCCACGCGGAAGAGCGTGCGGCCGCGGAACGAGGGCTGCACGGCGAGCGCCAGCCCGAGTGCAGCCGCCGTGGTGAACGGGATCGTGCCCACCACGAACAGCGCCGTGTTGCGCAGTGCGCCCCACAACTCGGCGTCGGCCAGGGCGCGCCGGTAGTGCGCCAGGCCGACCCAGTGCCAGTCACTGCCTCGCAGCGGCGAGTAGTCCGTGAACGAGGCGAGCAGCGAGAACAGGAACGGATACAGTCCGAACAGCGTGAAGCCGATCACCCACGGCGACAGCAGCGTCCAGGCCGTGGCGCGCGAATGCGTCCGCACGCGCGCTCAGCGCCCGAGCAGCGCGGTCACTCGCGCGTGTGCGTCCGCGAGCGCCTGCTTCGCGGTCTTGCGATCGAAGAGCGCCTGCTCGACCTCTTCCTCGATCGCCTCCTCCATCTCGTCCCACCTGGGATGATTGGGCGTGAAGCGGGCGGTGGCGAACTGGCGGATCATCGTGGCCTGCGCGGGCTGGTCGCGATAGAACGCGGCGGTGTCGGCGCCGACCGTCGCGGGCTGCACGCTCTGCGCGGCGATCGCCAGTGCGAGCGCGTTGTCCGGGCGCACGAGGAACCGCGCCAGTCGCAGCGCGTCCTCCTTGCGCTGGGACGCCTTGAAGCCCACCAGCACCTCTCCCCCGGCGAAGGACGCGTGCGTCCCCACCCCGGCCGCGGGGCGCGGCACCAGCGCCACGCCGTAGCGCAGCGCGGGCGCCTCCTTGGGGATCTGACGCAGCAGCCAGGCACCCGAGATCTGCATGCCCAGGCGGCCCTCCTTGAACTCCTTGTCGAGCGCGTCCTGGAGCCCGGTCGTGCCCAGGGCGCGCAGGCCCAGATAGAACTCGAGTGCCGCCAGGTTCTCGGGGCTGTCGAGCCGGCACGAGTCGAGGCGCGCCGACAGCACCTCGCCGCCGTTGCCCCACGCGTACGGCATGAACTTCTTGAACAGCTTCTGCCGGTCGTTGAGCGAGACGCCGTAGCCGTGCACCCCGCCACCGAGCCGCTGGATGCGTGCCGCGGCCTCGCGCACCTCGGCCCAGGTCTCGGGCGCGCGTGAGGAGTCGAGGCCGGCGCGCGCGAAGAGCGTCTTGTCATAGAAGAGCGCGCGAGTGCCGAGCACCCAGGGCAATCCGTAGAGCGCATCGCCGACGCGGCACATGTCCCAGCCGCGCAGCGAATCGCGCAGGTCCGCCACGCCGGCGCTCCAGTCGCTGAGCGCACCCGCTTCGAGGAAGCGCGGCATGTAGGTGCTGCCGAGTTCGCACAGGTCGGGCGGCCGGCCGGCGGCGACGGCGGCGGTGATCTTGTCCTTGCCGCTGTCCCACGTGAGCTGCTCCACGCGCACGTCGATGCCAGGGTGTTCGGCCTCGAAGCGCTGCACGATGGGCTGGATCACCTCGAGCGGCCAGAACTGCCAGAACACCACCTCCCGTACCTGGGATGTGCGTGCGCAGCCCGAGATCGCGAGCGCTGCGGTCGCCAGCGCGGCCATCGCTGCACGCGCGCGCCTCACGCGCCCTCCGCCACACCGGCACCGGTGATCGCGCGCCGCACGAAGCCGTCGGCGCGCGCCAGGCGCGATTCGGCCTCTTCGCGCGTGCACGCGCACCGGATCATCACGATCGCCACCTTGACGCTCCGGCCCGCAGCCTCGATCGCCTGGCCCGCTGTGTCGTAGTCCACTCCCGTCACGATCATCACCGTGCGGCGGCTGCGCTCGACGAGCTTCTGACTCGTGGCGCGCAGGTCGACCATCATGTTCTCGTAGGCCTTGCCGGTGCGCAGGAACGACGCGGTGCTGATCATGTTGAGCACCATCTTCTGCGCCGAGCCCGCCTTCATGCGCGTGGAACCCATGAGCACCTCGGGGCCGACCACGGGGCAGATCGCCACATCCACCGGCAGGTGGAACTCCGCGCGGGGCGTGCATGTGACGTACACCGTGCTGGCGCCCCGGGCGCGGGCGCGCTCGATCGCCGCCACCACGTAGGGCGTGCGGCGGCTGGCGGCGATTCCGACCACGGTGTCGTCGGGCCCGACCTGCAGATCGTCCATGGCCTTCACGCCCTCGTCGCGCCGGTCCTCGGCGCCTTCGACCGCGCGGACGACCGCGGTGTAGCCGCCGGCGATCACGCCCACCACCTGCTCGGGGTCGGAGCCGAACGTGGGCGGGCACTCGGAGGCGTCGAGCACGCCCAGGCGGCCGCTGGTGCCGGCCCCCACGTACACGAGCCGCCCGCCATGCCGGAAGCTGCGCACCACGCGCTCGACCGCCTCGGCGATCCAGGGCAGTTCGCGACCGACGGCGTCGGCCACGGTCCGGTCGGCGGCGTGGATCCGCGCGAGCAGGTCCGGGACCTCGAGCGTGTCGAGGTCCATGGTGTTCGGATCGCGCTGCTCGGTGGCGAGCTGCGCGAACTCCTCGAAGCGGGCGCGATCGTCCATGTCGTCCCGTGGTTGGAGAGGTCCTGCGTGAGCCGGCAGGATGCCACGCGGCTCGCGCGAGCGGCAAGGGCCGGGGCGCGGTTCGCGGCTTGACCGGGCGCATCGCTTGGGCTCCGCTCGCGCCATGCCCGAACTGCCCGAGGTCGAGACGGTGCGCCGCATGCTCGAGGGCGTCCTGCCCGGCCGCACCATCGCGCGCGCCGAGGTGTCGCGCCACCGCCTGCGCAC
>CADEFY010000177.1 GCA_902826705.1 uncultured bacterium | reverse complement strand
CCGCACCGGAGGCGTGTCGGATGACACGCCGAGGAGCGCCACGGTCGTGCAACGCGGTGGTCGTGCTGCAGATGGCGCTCGGAGGCGGCGGTTCATGAACAGTCCGGGCTGGTCGCGCAGACGACGGATCCACAAGCACGGGACCGACCGCGCCTTCGGGCTTGCGCTACACTCGTTCGGCGCTTCGCGCGCCCCGATGCGCTCCCGACCCCGGAGGATCCGACATGCCGTCCAGCCCGATCCGACCCGCACTCGCTCTGCTGCTGCTCGCGGCCTCGATCACTCCAGCGGCCGCACTGGACCTGCCGGACTCCACGTCGATCGACCGCTGGCGGCTCGCCAACGGTCTCGAGGTGCGCACCCGGCACGTGCCGGGAGCGGTCGGCGTGGCGGTGGCGGCGTCCTTCCGAGCGGGGCGCGGCACGGATCCCGCGGGACGTGAGGGCCAGGCCGAGGTGCTGGCCCAGCTCTTCTTCACGGCGCCCGCGGGCGAGCACCCGGCGCGCACGCTCGCCGATCTGCCGGCGCTCCGGCCGCTCGGCTGGGGTCTGCAGGTCGATCCGCGGCTCGCGACTCTCACCGAGATCGGTTCGCGCGCGCAGCTGCCCGGGATCCTGCACGAGCTGGGCGCGCGCATGCGCGGCGTGACGCTCGATGAGCCCGCGCTCAAGGCGGCGCGCGCCACCGTCCGACGGCAGTTCGGCGAGAGCCGGCTGCAGCGCCCGGAGTTGGCCATGCACCACCGCCTGCGCGAAGTCGCCGAGGGCATCACGGATGAGCAGCTGCTCGCGCAGGGGGCCGCACTCGACAAGCTCACGCCGCGCGAGGCGCGCGCGATGCTCGACAAGCTGTACGTGCCCTCCAATGCGGCGCTGGTCCTCGTGGGCGACCTCGAGGGGCTCGAGGTGCGGCGCATGGTCGAGTCCGAGTTCGGCGCGGTGCCTGCGGGCGTCGCGTCACCCGAGGCGCCGGCGCTCACCCTCACCGCCTCCTCTCGCCTCTCCACGCTGGCTTCCGTGACCAAGACCACCGGCGGCGTGGGCGTGTTCGCGCCCGCGCTCGAGGACTCGCTGCATCCGGCGTTCTTCCTGGGCATGATGATGTTCGGCGCGTGGTGTAACGACCATTGGGGCAAGCCGACGCCGCCGTTCACCTCGCGGTTCCAGTACGCGATCTTCGAGGAGCCCGAACTGGTGCGGTTCTATCCGCCCGCCGCGCCAGGCACCGCCTCGATCCAGCCTCTGGTCGACGAGTTCAACCTGCGCGTCGAGCTGTTCGCCCAGGTCTCCACGACGCGCCTGATCATGGACCAGTTCCGCGGCAATGTGAGCTGGATCCTGGGCGGGCCGCTCACGCCCAGCATCCTGCGGCGCGCGGCCAGCGAGGGCGGGGCGCTGGGCACGCTGGCCACCACCACCGCAGCGCGCACGCTGTTCAAGGGCGACGCGTTCTGGGACGCCTATCTGGAGCGGTTCGTCTCCACGACCGTCGCGCCGAGCACGTTCTACGCGCTGCTCAACGACCCGCATCGCCAGGTGGTGGTGGTGTTCAACCCGCCGGCCTCACGCCGCGAGTGACTCGATCCGGCGCGCCAGCTCCACGTCACGCGCCGTGACCCCGCCCGAATCGTGCGTGACCAGCGTCACCTCGACGCTGCCGTAGACATTGGACCACTCCGGGTGGTGGTCCATCTGCTGGATGATCAGCGCGCAGGCGGTCATGAACGAGAACGCCCGCACGAAGTCGGGGAACCGATAACTGCGACGCAGTGCGCCGGCTTCGTACCGCCACTGCGGAAGGGCGGCGAGGGCGGTGGCGATCTCGGATTCGGTCAGGCGTGGCGCGGCCATGGGGGCTCCTCCCGGACGTGGCATGGGACTGCTTGCGGTGCCTCGCGCCGAGGGACTAGCGTGGCGTCCATGGCGCGTCGCATCTTGATCGGGATCGCGGGGGGTTCGGGCTCGGGCAAGACCCTGGTGGCGCGCACGCTGGTGCGCGACCTCGGGTCGAGCCAGGTCGTGATCGTGGACCAGGACAGCTACTACAAGGACCTGGAGCATATCCCCTACCGGGACCGCGAGGCGCGCAACTTCGACCACCCCGACGCGTTCGACACCGAGCTGCTCAAGTCCCACTTGCGCGACCTGCTCGAGGGCCGCGCCGTGCAGCAGCCGATCTACGACTACACCGAGCACCGCCGCTCGGGCGAGACGCGTGAGATCCGCGACCACGTGGTGGTGGTGCTCGAGGGCATCCTGATCTTCGTGGACCCCGAGCTGCGCGCGCTCATGGACATCAAGCTGTTCGTCGACGCCGACGCCGACGTGCGGCTGCTGCGGCGCCTGAAGCGCGACCTGATCGAGCGCGGGCGTTCGGTGGACTCGATCCTGCGCCAGTACGAGGAGAGCGTGCGGCCGATGCACCTGCAGTTCGTCGAGCCCAGCAAGCGCCACGCCGACGTGATCATCCCGGGCGGCGGCCACAACAAGGTGGCGATCGACCTGCTGCAGACCAAGGTGCGCGAGCTGCTGCGCGAGCGCGGCGTCGTGGTGCCGCCGGTGGGCGCCGCCGCGCTGTAGCAGACGCTCAGCGCGCGAGCGTCTGCTGCCAGCCGCGCAGGAGCCGCAGCGACGGCGACAACGCGTCCCCGACGGTGCGACTCACCAGGAACCGCTCGCCATCGCGCGTGTCGATGCCGGTGACATCCTGCGGGATCTCGAAGAGCCGCTGCTCGCGGCCCGGCACGAGCCTCCCCCCCGCGTCCACGAGCGGGACACGCCAGAGACTGCCCGGCAGGCCCGCGAGCAGGACGGCACGGCCCGACGGCTCCCATGCGATCCGGCCCATGTTGGAGAGCGCGTTCATCTCCGTGGGCAACTGCACGCGCTGGCCGGGATCGGGATACGACAAGAGCGAGCACTCGCCCTGGCCATCGACCAGCGCGCCGACCGCCGCGTGGAGACCGTCGGGGGACAATCGGGCGAAGCGCTCGAGCATCGCACTCTGCGCGTACGGCTCAGGTGCCCCACCGTCCATCGGGAGCTTCCACACGTCCCAGCTCGTGCTCGCATCGGAGCCCGATCCGAGTGCGGCGACGAGCAACGTGCGTCCGTTCTCCGACCAGTCGAGTGGCTCGAGGAACAGCGCCTCGATCGCGCGGAGGGTGTCGGCCGGTGCGCCTGCGAGCCGATCGAACACGATGATCACCGGGCGACCCTGCTCGCGTGCGCTGCACGCCACGCGCTGCCCATCGGCGGACCACGCGGCCTGCAGGTCGATCTCGGCACTCCGCAGCAGCCGCCGCGCCGCCGAGCGCTCGAGGTCCACCGACCACACATCCCCGCCGCTGCGCGCCACGGCGGCCCGTTGGTCCGGGGACAACGAGATCAGCTGCCAGTCCCCTGCCGGAAGCTCGACGGGCCGGGTCATGTGCCCCGTGCGGTCCCACCATTCGAGGCGCGCGGGCTGACGCGGCGTGGCCAGGTGCAGCAATGCTCCGCTCGCGGAGGCGGAGACGACCGGCTCGGCCGTGATGTCCGAGGGCAGCGGCGCGTCGGCGATGGGGACCGGCTGGCCGCTCAGGCGGCGGCGCACGGGATCGAATCGTTGCACCACGATGCGGCCACTCTGCGCGAACACCAGCCAGCCGGGCGCGGCATAGACCGGCGCACACTCCGCGTGCATCACGAACTCGGACTCCATCGAGCCCAGCACGCCCATGCGGATCGCGAAGCCCTCGGGTCCCGCGGGGAACACCGTGTACAGGAAGTGCTCGCCGTCGGGAAGGAAGCACGGGTAGCGGTGGCCCGCCTCGCCGCGCGAAGCGTCGAGGACGGTCGCGGGTTCGGGCGTGCCGCCCGTGGCGGGCAGTCGCAGGAGCGGGCCGCTGGCGTTGGGCGCGAACACCATCACGTCCTTGGACCCCCAGCTCAGGCCGCGCGAATCCGGACATGCGGTCAGCCGCGCCGGCGTGCCGCCGGACGCCGGAAGCCGCATCAGCATGCGGCTGCGATACTCGATGAACGCGATCGAGCGCGAGTCGGGCGACCACTCGAGGAACCAGGGGATCGCATCGCCTGCGATCCGCTGCGGTTCGGGATCCTCGAGGCTCCAGCGCCACAGCGCCGCCTCATCGTCGCCCCGTTTGCCGTAGGAGATCACCATCCGGCCGTCGGGAGAGATCGCGGTGCCGAACGACCGACTGGTGAGCTGCAGGGCGGGCGGTCTCGGGATCTCGAGCACCGTGAACGGCTCCGCGGGCGAGCGCCTGCCGAGCGCCATGAAGATCGCGGCCGCCAGTCCGAGGAGGCCGACCGCGAGCGCGACGGGCACGACCCAGCGGGCGCGTCGCGCGGACGGCATCGACGGCACACCCGCCAGCGACCCGCCGGATCCCGATGCCGGCTCGCCCATCCACTGCAACTGCAGCCGCACGTCGTGCGCGCTCTGCACGCGGTCTGCGGGGTCCTTGGCGAGGCAGGCGGCGACCAGCCGGTCGAGCGCGGGCGGACTCATGGGCACGAGCTGCGAGACCGGCGGCGGATCGCTCGCGAGGATCGCCGAGATGAGCGACGCCTGGCTGCGACCCTCGAACGCGCGCTTGGCTGTGGCCATCTCGTGCAGCACGCAACCCAGTGCCCACAGGTCGGCGCGCGCATCGACCTCTCGGCCCTCGAGCTGCTCGGGTGCCATGTACTGGAACGTGCCCACCAGCGCGCCCTGCGCCGTGAGCGGCGCGGCCACCGTGGGCGAGTGGGTGCCCGAGAGCACGGCGCCCGCGACCGGCGCCGCCACGCGCGCGAGGCCGAAGTCCATGAGCTTGGCGCCGCGCTTGGTGAGCATGACGTTGGCGGGCTTCAGGTCGCGGTGCACCACGCCCGCGCGATGGGCGCGGTCGAGCGCATCGGCGATCTGACCGCCCAGGCGCAGCACCTCAGGGCTCGGCAACGCGCCGCGCGAGAGCCGGTCCGCGAGCGTCTCGCCCTCGACCAGCTCCATCACGAGATAGTCGATCGCGTCCTCGCCCGCGCCGATGGCGGCCCGCCCGACGTCGTGGAGCACGCAGATGTGCGGGTGGTCGAGCGACGACACGGTGCGCGCCTCCAGCTCGAAGCGCGCACGCAGCTCCGGCTGCCCCGCGAGCGAGGCTGGCAGCACCTTGATCGCCACGTCGCGCCCCAAGCGCGTGTCCTTGGCGCGATACACCTCGCCCATGCCGCCCGCGCCCAGCGGCGCGATGATCTCGTAGGGGCCGAGGGATGTGCCCGGGGTCAGAGCGTGCATGCGCGGGATCCTAACCCGAAACGCGGGACGCCGCGCCCCGGGGGGAGCGCGGCGTCTCGCGTGGAGGTGTGTGCGTGCGGGCTACAGCCGCAGCAGCCGCTTGGTCGCCGAGAACTGCGGCGTGGTGAGCCGGTAGAAGTACACGCCCGAGTGCATGCCGGTCACCGGCCGGCCAGCCGCATCGCGCATGCCGGGCCCGAACTCGACCGTGTGCCAGCCGGCGTCCTTCTCGCCCTCGATCAGCGTGGCCACGCGATGGCCCTGCAGGTCGAAGATCTCGAGCCGCACATCGGACGCCGTGGGCAGGCCGAAGCGGATGCGCGTGGAGCCGGGGAACGGGTTGGGCGAGTTCTGGCCCAGCGCGAACGCGGTCGGCCGCTCCGTGCCCACGCTCAGCGTCTGCTCGGCGTTGGCGCGCACGCGCAGCGTATGCGGGCCGTACGGGTCGTCGGTGGTGAGCGTCAGCGTCGCGCTGTCGGGACCCACGGCGACCGGCGAGAACGTCACGCTCAGCGTGTCGCTGCCCGCGGCCGCGATCGAGAACGCCGTGCGGCCCGGCACGAAGCGCGGGTTGTCGCTCACCACGGCGGTCACCTCGAGGGTGGCCGTTCCGGCGTTGTCCAGATCGAACTCACCCGAGCCCCCCAGCGTGACCTCGAGCGTGCCCAGGTCGAGCGGCGATGGTGTGCCGGCGAACGCCGGCACCGTGATCTCGAACGGGGCAGCGCTCACGTCCTCCTGCGCGCCCGCGCGGTTGCGCACGCGCACCGAGGCGGTGGTCGTGGGATCGTTGGGGATCACCCACACGACCGCGCCCTGCGACGCCGGCAGCGAGGCGGCGATGGTGTTCCACGGGTTGGCCGGCGCGTTGCGGTACTCGACCGCGACACTGTCGATGCCGGTGGACGTCCACGAGATCTCGTGCGGCGTGCCGTACTTCCACTGCTGGCCGCCGTCGGGCGAGGTCAGCGCCACACCGCCCGGCACCGTGATCGTGAACAGACCGTCGCTGGCGTCGGTCGGCGAACCGTCCCACGCATCGCGTACGCGCACCTCGGCCGTGGTCGTCGCCACGCTCGGCACGGTCCAGGCGTAGCTGCCGGCATAGCCTTCGACGTCGGCCACGGTCTGCCAGGCGGCGGCGGTGTTCTCACGCCACTCCATGCCACCCGCCCCGACCCACGTCGCCTCTCAGGTGATGTACGTCACCTCCCCCGCGCCCCACG
>CADEFY010000176.1 GCA_902826705.1 uncultured bacterium | reverse complement strand
ACCAACGCGACCGCGCCGATGCCCTGCGGCACGGGCACGGGCTTCGGCTGCAGCGGCGACCTCGCCACGGCGAACGAGCTGCGTTTCGGTGACGACTCGGTGACGCTGCTCGCCTCGGGCGCCTGCCCGAACCCGATCGCGGCCGGCTGCTACAAGCCGAACAACCCGCTGTCCGTGTTCGACGGCCTGCCGGTCGGTGGCTGCTTCAAGCTGAACGTGTCGGACAACGCCGCCTCCGACACGGGCACCATGGCGGGATGGACGGTGTACTACACGTCCGACCGCCCGGTGCCTGTCGCGAACCGCACGTGGGGCCAGGTGAAGAGCTTCTACCGGTGATCTGAGCAGATCCTTCCTCGTGACGATGCCGGGCCGGGCACTGCCCGGCCCGGCTCGCGCGAGGGAACTCCCCCTTCGCCCGGTCCCCGGTCCCCGAGTCCTCGGGCGATCGGCGCGGGCAGCAGCGGCTCGCAGTCCCCACTCGAGACGCCTGCGCATCGGTGGCGGACGTCCTCACCGCCGACGCGATCCTGAGCGTGGTCCGGGGTCCGCGGCCGATCCGAGGAGCCGCCCGATGACCATCCGTCGAGTGCTCGCCCGTCTCGCGAGTGTCGCCGCCGCGCTCTCGGTGTCGCTGTCCGTGGCAGCCGCCGCCGCGCCAAGGGTCATCCCCGGCGAGCTGATCGTGAAGTACCGCACCGGGGTCACCGAGGCGAGCAAGTCCTCCGCCCGGGCCCGGGTGCCGTCGGCCTCACGCGTCAAGCGCTTCGACTTCATCCGCGCCGAGCACGTGCGCTTCAGCGGCATGAGCACCGAGCAGGCGATCGCGGCGCTGCGCCGCGACCCGAGCATCGAGTACGTCGAGCCCAACTACGAGTGGACGATCGACGTGGTGCCCAATGACACGCATTTCAGCGAGCTGTACGGCATGCGCAACACCGGGCAGACGGGCGGCACGCCCGGCGCCGACATCCGCGCCACTGCGGCGTGGGACGTGTTCACCGGCGATGCGAGCCTCAAGGTGGGCGTGATCGACACCGGAGTCGACTACAACCACCCGGATCTGGCCGCCAACGCGTGGACCAATCCGGGCGAGATCCCCGGCAACAACCTCGACGACGATGGCAACGGCTACGTGGATGACATCCACGGCTACGACTTCGTCAACGACGACGGCGACCCGTTCGACGACAACGGCCACGGCACGCACTGCGCCGGGACGATCGCCGGCGTGGGGAACAACGGCCTCGGCGTCACCGGCGTGGTGTGGTCCGCCAGGATCGTCGGCATCAAGTTCCTCGGTGCGGGCGGCTCAGGTTCGACCGACGACGCCATCGCGGGAGTCCAGTACGCGATCGCCGTGGGCTGCCGGCTGACGAGCAACTCGTGGGGCGGTGGCGGCTTCTCGCAGGCGCTGCTCGATGCGATCGACGCGGCAGGCGCCGCGGACCAGCTGTTCATCGCCGCGGCCGGCAATGCCGGCTCCGACAACGACGCGAGCCCCAGCTATCCGGCGTCCTACACGTCGCCCTACATCGTGTCCGTGGCGGCCACCGATGACGGCGACCAGCTGGCGTCGTTCTCCAACTACGGGGCGACGTCGGTCGACCTCGGCGCGCCGGGCGTGGACATCCTGTCCTGCCAGCCGGGAGGCGGGTACCAGACGCTCTCGGGCACGTCCATGGCGACTCCGCATGTCGCCGGCGCGACGGCCCTCGCACGCGGCCGATTCCCGGGCGCGACCAACCTGCAGATCAAGCAGTTGCTGCTGCTCAAGGCCGACCCGATCGCATCGCTCACCGGCCGCACGCTCACGGGCGCGCGACTCAACGCCTTCCTCTCGATCGCCGACCCGGACAGTCTGCCGCCCGGCGGCGTGATCGACCTGGCGACGAACGACGCGGGATCCACCACCATGGGGCTCGTGTGGACCGCCACCGGCGACGACGCGGGCGTGGGGCGCGCATCGCGCTACGACATCCGCTGGTCGACCAGTCCGATCGACACGGGCAACTTCCTCGCAGCCCACGCCGTCGAGGGACCCGATCCACAGGTCGCCGGCAGCCCCGAGTCGTTCGAGGTGGCCGGCCTCACGTATCTGACCACGTACTATTTCGCGCTGCGGGCGCTCGATGAGTTCGGCAACGCCGGTCCGATCTCGAACCTGGCCACAGGCACGACGCTCGGCATCCCGAACATCGCCGTCTCGCCCCCCTCACTCACCGAGACGCTGCTGACCGGCGCGACCTCGAACCAGACGCTGTCGGTGAGCAACACCGGCGCAGGTCGGCTCGACTGGACCGCGCCCACGCCCGAGGTGCTGCTGGGGATGAGCGGCCTCGTTGCTGCACCGCAGGTGTTCGCGGAGCGCGTGCTGGCCAAGGGGGAGGAGGACCCGAGCGAGGGGATCCTGGGCGCGGGCGGCCCCGATGCGTTCGGCTATCGGTGGATCGACAGCGATGATCCGGGCGGCCCCGCGTTCAGTTGGGTGGATATCACGGGCGTCGGCACGCCGCTGTCCCTGACGGGTGACGACGCGCTGTCCGCCGCGGTCGGCCTCGGCTTCTCGTTCTCGTTCTACGGCAGCTCGTTCAACTCCGTGCGGGTGGCCACCAACGGGACCCTGACCTTCACGGACACCAACGCGCCCTACTCCAACGGCCCGCTCCCGACCTCGGGCGGCTCCGCCAACATGATCGCGCCGTTCTGGGACGACCTCGACTTCGGCCTCACCCCGCGCGTGTGGACGCACTACGACGGCACGCGCTTCATCGTCTCGTGGATCGCGGCGCCTCACTACAGCAGCGGCGGGCCCTACACGTTCCAGGCGATCCTGTATCCGAGCGGGGAGATCCGCTACCAGTATCTGTCGATGGCGGCGCCCACCAACAGCGCCACCGTGGGGATCCAGAACGGCACCGAGACGGTGGGACTCACCGCCGCCTACAACACGTCCTTCGTCCACGACGCGATGGCGGTTCGGATCCTGCCGCTCAAGCAGTGGATGACCGTGGCACCGGGTTCCGGCCGGCTCGCCGCCGGCGCGTCGCAGGATGTGACCGTGTCGTTCGACGCCTCGGGACTCAATGGCGGCGTGTACCAGGGCAACGTGCGGTTCCTGAGCAACGACCCCGATGGCTCGCCGCATCAGGTGCCCACGCAGCTCACCGTGATCGGCGCACCGAACGTGGTCGCCACGCCCGACCCGGTGGTGTACGGCCAGCAGTACGCGGGCGGCACCTACACGCGCACGCTCGTCGTGGCCAACAACGGCACTGATGCGCTCACCGTGACCGGCATCACGCCCACGGGAAGCGGGCTCTCCGCCACCCCCGGCAGCTTCGTCGTGGCGGCCTCGGGCGCGCAGAACGTGACGGTCACATGGAACCCGCCCACGCCGGGCGCGCTCGCCGGTTCGCTCGCGATCGCGAGCGACGACCCCGACACGCCCACGCGCACCGTCGTGGTCACGGGGGAGGCCGTGACCGCACCGAGTTTCACGGTCGATCCCACGAGCCTGGAGGAGACGCTCAACACCAACACGGCCATCTCGCGCACCGTGCGCATCTCCAACACCGGCGGCAGTGACCTGGTGTTCAACGCGGCGTCGGTGCTCGCCGCCTCGGCGCAGGCCAAGCAGCGGCCGGCCGGGGATGCGGACGTGATCGCGATCGCGAAGGGTGCGCCCGACGTCCAGTTCGGCGTCGCGCCGCTGGCGGCCGGCGGCCCCGACGCGTTCGGGTACCGCTGGTCGGACAGCAACGAGCCCGGCGGTCCGGTGTTCGACTGGGTCGAGATCGCTGGCGTGGGCACCCCGATCGCGTTCACGGGCGATGACCAGAACCTCGGCCCGTTCCCGATCGGGTTCGCGTTCCCGTACTACGGCACCGCGCAGACGACGTTCCGCATGTGCACCAACGGCTGGCTGTCGTTCACCAGCGGCGCGAACTTCTGGTCCAACACCACGCTCCCGAGCAGCGCCTCGGGGGCGCCCGAGAACCTCCTGGCGCCATTCTGGGACGACCTCGACTTCAGCCTCGGTGGCACCGCCTGGTACCACAACGACGGCACCCGGCTCATCGTGGAGTGGAAGGAGGCGCACCGCCTCAGTGAGTCGGGCCCGACCAACACGTTCCAGGTGCTGCTCTACCCGGATGGGCGCATCGTCTATCAGTACCTGACGATGGACGCGACCACCCGCAACAGCCACACGATCGGCCTCCAGAACGCGACACGGGACGACGGGCTGCTCGTGGTCTTCAACAACGCCGCCTACCTCGCCGACGACAAGGCCGTGCAGTTCCGCCCGCCGGCCCGCTTCCTCACGGTGACGCCGGCGAGCGGCACGGTGCCCGCACAGTCGTTCGTGGACCTGACGGTCGGCTTCAACGCCGCGGGCCTCACGGGCGGGGACTACTCCGCACTCGTGCGCATCACGAGCAACGATCCGATCGTGCCGCAGTACGACGTGCCCGCACTGCTGCATGTGATCGGAGTGCCGGACATCGTGGCGGATCCGGGCTCGCTGCCGTTCGACAGCACGTACATCGGCTATCCCTCCACGCGTCAGGTCACCGTGCGGAACACGGGCTCGGACGCCCTCGTCGTGGACGAGTTCACGTTCGACGATCCTGCCTTCGCCACCTCGGCGGGCTCGGTGACCATCCCGCCGGGAGGGAGCAACATCATCAACGTCACCTTCAGTCCCGGCCTCGCGCAGGGCTATGCGGCGACGATGACGGTGAAGAGTGACGACCCCGACACGCCGCAGCTGCCCGTGCCGCTGGCGGGGACGGGCCGGGTCGCCCCCGACCAGGCGGTATCGGGCGCGGCCTTCAGCTCCACGCTCGCGCCGGCGACGCAGTTCGTGCACGAACTGCATCTCAGCAACTCGGGAGGCAGCAACCTGCACTGGACGCTCGGAGCCAGCGTCAACACGGCGAGTGCCGCGTCGTACACGGCGCTCGCGCTGAAGAAGGACGAGGCCGATCCCCGCACGGGGATCCTCGGCGCTGGCGGGCCCGACGCGTTCGGCTACCGCTGGAAGGACAGTGATGCGCCGGGCGGGCCGGCGTTCAGCTGGGTGGACATCACCGGCGTCGGCACCGCGCTCGGGGGCATGGCCGCCGATGACCGCGTGCAGACCGGCGTGCCGATCGGCTTCCCGTTCAAGTTCTACGGCGTCACGCACACCACGGTGAACGTGTGCACGAACGGCTGGCTGTCGTTCACCGAGACCGACAGCGCGTATTCCAACCAGCCGCTGCCCAACGCGGGGTCGCGTGTGCCGGCCAACCTCGTCGCGCCGTTCTGGGATGACATGGACCTGCGCTCGGCCGGTGCCATCTACACGCACTCCGACGGTTCACGCTTCGTCGTCTCGTGGGTCGGCGTGCCGCACTACACCTCGGGCGGGCCGTACACGTTCCAGGCGATCCTCTACCCGAGCGGCCGGATCGTGTACCAGTACCTCACCATGGCCTCGGTGCTGGAGAGCGGCACGATCGGCATCCAGAACGCGACGCGTGACGTCGGTCTGCAGTCCGTGTTCAACGCGGCCTATGTGCATGACGGGCTCGCGGTCCAGTACTCGGCATTGCCCACGTGGGCGGTGGCGGGCGCGACTTCGGGCACGCTGGCACCGGGGACCTCGATCATGGTGCCCCTGACGTTCGACGCCACGGACCTCGAGCTCGGCACCTACCTCGGCAACCTGCGGATCAGCAGCAACGATCCCGACGAGGGCGTGACCGACATCCCGCTCTCGCTGCACGTCAGCAGCAGCCTCGGCGCGGGCGACGCGCTGCCGCGTGCGTTCGGCCTGCGACTGGCGAGCCGCAACCCCGGGCCGCGCGGCACGATGCTCGAGCTGGCGCTGCCGCAGCGCAGCCTCGCCGAGGTCGACGTGCACGACGTGCGCGGGGCCCGCGTGCAGCGGATCGCGAGCGGCGAACGCGAAGCGGGCGTGCACCGTCTGCAGTGGGATGGCCGTGACAGCGGCGGTCGGCGCGTGTCGGCGGGCATGTACTTCGTGCGGGCCCGCACCGCCGGCGGCCTGTTCCAGCAGCGCGTGGTGGTGATGGACTGACCGCCGCCTCGAGAGGATCGCGAGAGCGATCGAGGCACCGAGCGGCCGCTCCGGGATCCCGGGGCGGCCCTCGGTGCATCGGGGGGGCGAGCCGCCGGAGACGACGAGGGCCCGCTCCCCGAGAGGAGCGGGCCCTGTCGCAGCAGGCGGGGCGCGATCAGTACGCGGCGGCGCTCGCCTTGCTCGAACCGCGGACGGCCTTCTCGATCTTGCCCGAGCGCAGGCAACGCGTGCACACGACGACCTTCTGGGCGCGGCCGTCGATGCGGGCACGCACTTCCTGGAGATTGGGTCGGAAGATGCGCTTGGACTTGTTGTTGGCGTGGCTGACGTTCTGTCCCGCCATGCGGAGCTTGCCGCAGACGCTGCACTTGGCCATGGGTTCCTCCTCGCGACTCGGCGCCGCGCCCGCGACCTGCATGCG
>CADEFY010000175.1 GCA_902826705.1 uncultured bacterium | reverse complement strand
GTACGGCAGCATGCTGTCCGCGCTCGGCGTCGAGGTGACGCTCGTGGACAAGCGAACGCAGCTGCTCGACATGGTGGACCGCGAGATCGTCGACGCGTTCTGCTATCACGCGCGCGAGAACGGCCTCACGCTGCGGCTCGGCGAGGAGGTGGATCGCATCGAGACCGGCTCCAACGGCCATGCGATCGTCACCATGAAGAGCGGCAAGCGCACCGTGGCGGAGATGGTGCTGGTGTCCGCGGGCCGCGTCGGCGCGACGGCGGACCTGCGGCTCGACCAGTGCGGGCTCACCGCGGACGACCGGGGCCGCATCACGGTCAACGAGCACTATCAGACGGCGATGCCGCACATCTACGCCGTGGGCGACGTGGTCGGCTACCCGGCGCTCGCCTCGACGAGCGCGGAGCAGGGCCGGCATGCGTCGTGTCACATGTTCGGCATCGAGACGCGCAGCATGCCGTCGCTGTTCCCGTTCGGCATCTACGCGATCCCCGAGATCAGTTGGGTGGGAGCGACCGAGGCCGAGCTGACGCAGAAGGGCGTGCCCTTCGAGACCGGCGTCGCGCGCTACAAGGAGATCGCCCGCGGCCACATCCTGGGCGACGAGAACGGCCTGCTGAAGCTGGTGTTCCACATCGACACCCGCCAGATCCTCGGCGTATGGTGCATGGGAACGCAGGCGACCGAGCTGGTGCACATCGGCCAGGCGGTCATGGCGCTCGGTGGCACGCTCGACTACTTCATCTCCAACGTCTTCAACTATCCGACCTTGGCGGAGTGCTACAAGGTGGCGGCGCTCGACGGCTTCAACAAGCTGCGCGATCTGGGCGCGGCGTCCTCGAGCGCACCGGCGGACGGGGCGACGACAGGGTTGTCCACATGGGAGTCCACCTCCAAGGATCGCTGACGCTCGAGAGCGTCGAGTCGGGACTGCGCTTCCGCGCGCGGTTCGGCGAGCGTACCCATCTGCTCGACAGCGGTGAGGGCGCCGTGGCGCCCGATCCCGTGATGGCGCTGCTCGAAGCGCTCACGGCGTGCGGGGCGATGGACGTGATCTCGATCCTGCGCAAGCAGCGCCGTGCGGTGACGGGCTACCGGATCGAGATGTCGGGGGAGCGCTCGGAGACCCATCCGCGCCGCTTCGTGGCGATCGCGCTCACGCACCACGTCTCCGGCCATGACCTCGATGCAGATGCCGTGCGGGCGGCGATCGAGCTGTCCGAGACCAAGTACTGCTCGGTACGCGCCACACTCGACCCCGCACTGCGGATCGTGCACGAGGTCGTCCTGCACGACGCCGGGGCCTGATCCCCGCGCCCGTTGCGAGAGTCGCGCGGAGGCGGGCGGGCGGGTAATGTCGCCGCCGTTCCGGCGAGCCTGCACCTGCGAGCCGCCCACGCGGGCGGACCAGGGCGCGGTTCCCAGCCTGGGGAGAGTGGCGACATGGCGGACTTCCGCATCGAGAAGGACAGCCTGGGAGAGATGCAGGTGCCCGCGGCCGCGTGGTGGGGGCCGCAGACGCAGCGTGCGGTCGAGAACTTCCCGATCTCCGGCGATCCGATGCCCGCGGCGTTCGTGCACACGCTCGGGCTCATCAAGGCCGCTGCGGCGCGCGTGAATGCCGAATTGGGCACGGTCGACCGCGGCATCGCAGACGCGATCGAGAAGGCGGCGCTCGAGGTGGCCGCTGGCCAGTGGGATGCCGAGTTCCCGGTGGACGTGTTCCAGACGGGCAGCGGCACGAGTTCGAACATGAACGCGAACGAGGTGATCGCCCGCCTCGCGGCGCGGCAGTCCGGGCTGGCGGTGCACCCCAATGACCACGTCAACTTCGGGCAGAGCAGCAACGACGTGATCCCCACCGCGCTGCACGTGGCCGCGGTGGTGCGCATCGAACGTGACCTGCTGCCCGCACTGGGCGCGCTCTGGAAGGAGCTCGACGGCAAGTCCAGGGCCTTCCATGACGTCATGAAGTCCGGCCGCACGCACCTCATGGACGCCACGCCCATCCGACTCGGCCAGGAATTCTCGGGCTACGCCTCGCAGGTGCAGCATGGCATCGCGCGCATCAAGGCCACGCTGCCCGACCTGCGCGAGCTGGCGATCGGGGGCACCGCGGTGGGCACCGGGCTCAACACGCACCCCGAGTTCGGCCGCCGCATGGCCATGGAGCTCACGCGACTCGCCGGCACTCCGTTCAGCGAGGCCCCGGACCATTTCGAAGCGCAGGGCGCGCAGGACGGCGCGTGCTGGGCGAGCGGCGCGCTCAACAGCGTCGCGGCGAGCCTGATGAAGATCGCCAACGACATCCGCCTCATGGCCTCGGGACCGCGCTGCGGGCTGGGCGAGCTGGTGCTGCCGGCGATCCAGCCGGGATCGAGCATCATGCCCGGCAAGGTCAATCCGGTGGTGTGCGAGGCGGTGATCATGGTGGGCGCGCAGGTCATGGGCAACCACACCGCGATCACGGTGGGCGCGCAGTGGGGGCAGCTCGACCTCAACACCATGCTGCCGATGATCGCTCGCAACCTGCTCGAGAGCGTGCACCTGCTGGCCGCTGCCTCACGCGTGTTCGCCCAGAAGGCGCTCGCCGGACTCACCGCGGACGCCGACGTGTGCCGCGGCTATGTCGAGATCTCGCCCAGCATGGCCACGGCGCTCAATCCGCTGATCGGCTACGACAGGGCTGCCGAGATCGCCAAGCGCAGTTTCAAGGAGCGACGCCCAGTGCGCGAACTGGCGCGCGAGATGACCTCGCTCACCGCGTCCGAGATCGATGCCGCGCTCGATCCCGCGCGGCAGACGCAGCCCGGGCTCGACCTGGGCGGCGGCGCCGGCGGCTGAGCCGTTGGACTGGCTGGCCTCGCACGCGCTGCCGGACCATGCTGCCCTCGCCGAGCGGTTCTCGGGAGCGCGCGCCATCGTGGCGGCCGCAGCGCATCGCACGCCGGTCGTGCGCTCACGCACGCTCGATGCGCGACTCGGCATGCAGGTGTTCCTCAAGTGCGAGTCGTTCCAGCGCGCGGGAGCGTTCAAGTTCCGAGGTGCGTGGCATGCGTTGTCCCGCCTCGATCCGGATGTGCGCTCGCGCGGCGTGGTGACCTACTCCTCGGGCAATCACGCGCAGGCGCTCGCGCTCGCGGCGCGTGAGTGCGGCATCCCCGCCACCATCGTGATGCCCTCGACCGCGCCCGCCGCCAAGCTCGCGGCCACGCGCGGCTACGGCGCCGAGGTGCTGCTGCACGACCGGCTCGGCGAGACGCGCGAGGGGCTCGCCGAGCGTGTGGCGGCCGAGCGCGGCGCCACGCTGGTGCCGCCGTTCGACCACCCCGACATCGTCTGCGGCCAGGCGACCGCGGCCGCCGAACTGTTCGAGGAGGGCGGGCCGCTCGACCTGGTCGTCGCGCCACTCGGGGGCGGTGGGCTGCTCTCGGGCACCGGGCTCGCCGCGGCAGTCGACGGCCGCGGCTGTCGCGTCTGGGGCGCCGAGCCCGCCGGCGGCGACGACGGCGCGCGGTCGTTCGCCAGCGGCCGGCTCGAGCGCGTCGAGAAGCCCGACACGATCGCCGACGGTGCCCGCACGCCGTCGCTCAGCCCGCTCACGTTCGCGCTGGTGCAGCGCTACGTGGCCGGCATCGCCACCGTGCCCGATGCGGCGCTCGTCTCCGCCATGCGCCTCGTCTGGGAGCGGCTCAAGCTGGTCGTGGAGCCGACGGGCGTGCTGGCGCTCGCCGCGCTGCTCGAGGGCCGGGTGCCCGAGCGCGTAAGTCGCGTGGGCGTGGTGATCTCGGGTGGCAACGTCGACCTGGCGGCGGCGGCGGCGCTGATGGCGGGGGCGCCGGAGCCGGTCGACTGAGCCGTACCCGATGGGGCTTCACGCCCCCCGTGTCCGGCCGATACTGGGAGCATGCCGAGACTGCGCCCATGACCGCAGGACCGTTCCCGCCGCCCCCCGGCCGTCCGCCGGCGATCGACTGGGCCGAGGCGCTGGCGCGCATGGACGGAGACGCCGACATGCTGCGCGAGATCTGCGGCATCTTCCGTGAGGATGCCCCCGGCATCCGGGCGCGACTCGCTGCGGCGGCCGCGACGGGGGATCTGGCCAGCCTGCAATTCGCGGCGCACAGTCTGAAGGGCGCCAGCGCCACGCTGTCCGCGGGCGAGGTGGCGACACTGGCCGGCCAGCTCGAGCAATGCGCTGGGGAGGGTCAGGACGAGGCGTCGCGAGCGCTCGCGGCTGCAGCGATCGCGGCGTTCGACCGGGTGCTCCACGAGCTCGAGGATGTCGAGGCGGCGATCCGGCGCGTCGCCTGACCGGCGTCAGTCGTACTCGATCCCCGCGAGCCGCAGCGACTCCTGGAGGTCGTCGGCGGTGTGCACGCCGAGCAGCGTGTCCACGATGAGCCCGTCGCGCCCGATCACGACCGTGAGCGGGATCGAACGTGCTCCGTAGCGGTCGGACACCGCGCCGTCTCGGTCCATCAGCACCGGGACGCGAACCCCCGTCTGATCCAGGTACTTGCGCACCTTCATCGCGTCCTCGCGCAGGTTGACCGCGAACACGCGCACCCCCTTGCCCTGGAGCGTGTCGTGCGCTCTCTGCACGATCGGCATCCAGCGCCGGCACGGGCCGCACCACGTGGCCCAGAAGTCCAGGATCACGACCTCGCCCTTGAGGTCGGCGAGCGAGACGGCCTCGCCCTCGAGGCCGGTCAGCGCGAAGTCGAACGCCGGCTTGCCCGCGAGCGACGGGCCGTCCGAACCGATCCCCAGGCGGCGCACGCGCACAGTTCCGGGCGGCGGGCGGAATGCGAAGATCGTGTCGCTGAACGCCGGTGCGAGCGCGAGTGCGACCACGCTCCGCTCGAGCACCGAGGACATCGGGCCGCGCTGCGGATGCTCCACCGTGATCTCGGCGGAGTCCCGCACGACCAGCCCCGAAGCGCGGTCGATCCAGTGCGTGCGGCGCGAGTGTGAGATCCCGGAGGCACTCGTGTCCGGCGCGTACCTCACGTCGACGCGGTCACAGTCGAGCACGCGGTCGGTGAGACGCAGCGTGTCGCGACCGGAGACACGGGCGCTCAGCACGCCATCGGTGAGCGGGGCCAGGTCGAGCAGCGGGTGGAGCGGTGCGCCATTGGGCTGGCCGATCGGCGGCGTGAGGCGCGCGAGCGACTGGACCGGCTTCTGCGTGTACTGCCCGAGTGTCGGGGCATGGCCCCAGAGCGTGTCACCGTCCGCGACCATGACCGTGCTGAGGTAGGGGTTGACCATCTCGCTGCGGGCGCGGCCCGCCGTGCGGTCGGCGGCGAGCAGCATGGGCACGTCGACCCGCTGGTCGATCGCGGCGCCGATGACGTGCTGCGAGAGCTGCACCTGCAACTGGTAGCGGGGCGTGCGCACGTGGCGCGCCAGCGCCGTGTCGAGCAGCGCGCCGCCTGCGGCCGCGGGGCGGGCCGCCGGCCGCTTGGCGGCCTCCGCAGAGGCCGCGGTGAGGAGACCGAGGGCGAAGAGCACGGCGAGTAGCGGGCGCATGGGAGGTCCTCGGGACGGGAGCGGAGCCTGCGAGGCGGACAGTCTAGCGGAGTCCGAGGCGGCCGCGGCGTCCGGAGCCTGTGAAGCCGGCGTGTGCCCGGGCGGCGTGCCGCCTCAGCTGCGCAGCGCTTCGAGCCCGCGTGTCAGGCGGTCGAGCCCCGCATCGACGTCGGCGCCCAGGTGCACCCGCAGCACGCGGCGGCCTCGCTCGACCAGCACCTCGAAGTCGCCCGCGGCCTGCGCCGCCCGCAGCGTGGCGAAGCCGTACGACTCGCCGGGGATCGCGACCTCGCCCTCGTCCGCGGTGAGCTGCAGGAACACCCCCGTCGCAGGTCCCCCTTTGTGCAACTGCCCTGTGGAGTGCAGGAAGCGCGGGCCGTAGCCGAGGGTGGTGGCGACGCGCTCACCGTCGCGCAGCGTGAGCCGCAGTCGCTGCAGTGCCGCATGGCGTGCGTCGGTGCGGTGCACATAGGCGAGCAGCGCCACGTAGTCGCCGGGCCGCAGCCAGCCGCGCAGCGTCTCGAGCCATGCGTCGGGCCCGCTGCCCACCGGCGTGGCCGCCGGATCGGGCACGAACGCGCGCAGGCCGTCGGCGGATGCCGCGGCCGGGCGGTCCTCGAACTGGCCCGCTGCGCGCGCCCGGTCCAGCACACGCTGCGTCGCCGCCTTGGCCGCCGAGACATCGGGCTCGTCGAACGGGTCCACCGCGAGGACCGCCGCGGCAGTCGCGGTGGCGATCTCCCAGCGCAGCATGTCGCCACCCAGGTCGAGCAGGCGGGGCAGCGACCAAGCGATCACCGGGTGGCCGGCTGCCGCGAGCGCATCGAGCGACGCGGCGAGCGGGGCCGGCAGGTCGGGTGCGCCGATCGCCACGAACACGCGGTCGACGCCATAGCGATCGGGCGTGGCGAGCGGCTCCTCGGCCACGCGCAGGATCCCCACGCCCGAACTGCCGGTGCTCTCCGCGACCCGCTGCTCGATCCAC
>CADEFY010000174.1 GCA_902826705.1 uncultured bacterium | reverse complement strand
CCGATGTCGTAGGTCAGCGTGCCGATCAGGTCACCGACCCACGTGTGGGCGCCGGTCTGTCCGACGATGACGTCCGTGAAGAACGCGCCCGGGTCCGAGAACGAGATCGCCGCGAGCGTGACGCCCGCCGGATCGTTGTCCGGGATCGCGGCGCCCGCGCCGGTGCCGACGGTGTAGCCGGTCACATCGCAGGTGGGGCCGGCCAGCGGGCCCGGCGTCTCATCGGGCACCTTGACCGCGGCGAGCGCCGTCGAGGCGGTGAGGGCGAGCGCACAGACGGTGAGCAGCAGCGAGTCACGACGGTTCATGGTCTCGTCTCCTTGTCGGTTCTTCCAACGAGCGGAGTGGGGATCGCTCATCCGAGGGCCGGATGCAGCGAGTGAGCCGCGCGCCGGTCAGGGCGCACCGGGAGGGCCCATCGAGTCGAGCCACCTTCCGTGCGCCTGGCGGACCGACGTTCCGCATGGCAAGGGGCCCTGGGGAGTCGGCGCCGGGCGAGAGGGGGACTGCGACCTGTCGGACCTTCGCTGACACGAACCTACGCCCGCGCCAAGGAGATGTGAAGCGCAAAAAGCAGTTCTCAGGAGCGATCGGGGCGCCCGCGTGCGCCGGCGGTCGTGTGCGGATCGTGCGACTACACGACGTGTGGGTGGCGTGAACACCCCGTGTCGCGATCCGAATGGCCCTCAGCGCTCGCGCACCACGTCCCGTTCGCTGGTCAGCCACTCGCGCCATGCGAGCTGCTGGCGCGGCAGGGCCTGCAGGGGATCGAGCTCGAGCGCGCGCGCGAACTCCGCATCGGCCTCGCCATGGCGGCCAGTGCGCAGGAGCACCCACCCCAGGTCGGCGCGTGCGGCGGCGAAGCCCGGGTGGATGGCGAGCGCGCGCCGCAGCGGCGCCTCGGCGGCGGCGGCATCCTCGCGCATGAGTCGCACGCGCCCGAGCAGCGCATGGGCATCCGCCCAGTCGGCGCGGGCCTCGACGAGGCGGGTCAGCAGTTCCTCGGCTGCAGCGAGCCGGCCCGCCTCCACGTGCACGCTCGCCAACTCGAGGCTCGCAGCCGCGTAGGCCGGGGCCCGCTCGAGCGCGCGACGGTACGACTCCGCCGACTCCTCGAGCCGCCCCTGGTCGCGCCGCAGCCGCGCGAGCAGCACATGCAGGTCGGCGAAATCGGGCTGCACCGCGAGCTGCTGCAGCAGCGCCGTCTCCGCCCCGTCGAGGTCCCCCGCGTCGTAGAGCAGATGCGCGTCGAGCAGCGACAACCGTGGCACTTCGCGGTCGCGGCTCATGCCTCGGCGGATGGCGCGCAGCGCGTCCTCGTGCCGGCCGAGCCCGTGGTAGACGAGCCCCAACAGGCGCTGTGCGCGCGCGAACTGGCGGTTGAGCTCGACCGCTCGCTCGAGCGGCGCCACCGCCCCGGCCAGGTCGCCCGAGCGGAAGCGGATGAGCCCCGACCAGAAGTGCAGGTCGGGGTAAGGCGGATTGGATTCGAGGGCCGCCGCGATGTGGTGCTCGGCCTCGGCAGGGTGCGCGAGTTCGAGTTCGGCGCGCGCCGCGAGCATGCGGGCCTCGAGGAACCGCGGATTGAGTTCGAGTGCCACGCGCAGATGACCGAGCGCCTCGTCTGCGCGCCGACCCTCGAGCAACAGCCCGGCGAGTCGAGCACGCAGATCCGCGTACGAGGGCTTCTCGGTCACCGCGCGGGACAACTCATCGATCGCACTGGCGAGGTCGCCGGCCGTGTGATGCGCCAGCGCACGGTCCAGACTCCTCGCCTCCGGCTTGCGCTCCGGCTCGACCAGGAGCCGTCGCCACTGCTCCTCGGTCCAGTCGCGCGCCACGGCGGGACTCACCCACTCCGGCGCCACGAGGCCCAGCGCCAGCGCCTCCTGCAGCGCCTCGGCGCTGGCGTCGCGCTGGCCCGACAGCCCGAGACAGACCGCCAGGAGCAGTTGGGCCTCGAGGTAGTGCGGGTGCTCGGCCAGCGCCGAGCGCAGGTCGGCGATGGCTTCTTGGATGCGGCCCGAGCGCTCCAGGATGCGCGCGCGGAAGTAGCGCAGGTCGGGGAAGTCGGGGTTCTCGGCCAACGCCCGGTCGAACTCCGCCTCGGCGCGCGCGAACTGGCCCGCGTGGAACGCCGCCAGACCGAGGTGCGCGCGAGCCTCCGCCGCGTGCGTGAGCGCGAGGCAGTGGTCGGGGTCGTCGGGGTCACGCACCTCGTTCAGCACCTGTTCGAAGCACTCCGCGGCGCGTTCGAACTCGCCTCGGTTGAAGTGCAGCAGGCCCTGGTTGAAGTGCTTCGTGTGCCCCCACTTGATGAGCGAGGACAGGAATGACACGGCGGGCTCAGTCCATCTGTCGGCGCAGGAACGCCGGGACCTCGAGCGACGAGCCGTCGGTCTCGGTCTCGCGTCCCCACTGTGCGCGCGAGGGCTGGCGCTTCCACGCCGGCGACTGGAAGCGGCTGTAGCCCGCATCGTCGCCGTCGGCGCCCCCACCGGTCGCGGCGGCGGCGGCGGCCGACGTGCCCGCGGTGCGGCGCGCGTCGTGGCGGATCTCGGGGATCGCGCTGCGGCCGAAGCCGGTGGCCACGACCGTCACCACGATCTCGCCGTCGAGCGAGGGGTCGATCACCGCCCCGAAGATGACATTGGCGTCCTCTCCCACGGCCGCGGTCACGACGCGCGACGCCTCGTTGACCTCGTGCAGGGACAGGTCGCGGCCGCCGGTGATGTTGAGCAGCACACCCTCGGCGCCCTGGATCGACACGTCCTCGAGCAGAGGGCTCGACACCGCCTGCGTCGCGGCCTCCATCGCGCGGTTCTCGCCCGTGGCGCGCCCCGTGCCCATCAGCGCATTGCCGCGCGAGGCCATGATGCTCTTGACGTCGGCGAAGTCGACGTTGACCAGGCCGGGCACGGTGACGAGGTCCGCGATGCCCTTGGTGGCCTTGAGCAGCACGTCATCGGCGACGCCGAACGCCTCGGACATGGGCGTGTTGCGTTCCACCACGGTCAGCAGTCGCTCGTTGGGGATGACGAGCAGCGTGTCGACCTCGGCGCGCAGTTCCTGCAGTCCCTCTTCAGCTTGGCGCATGCGGCGCCGGCCCTCGAACAGGAACGGCTTGGTCACCACCGCGACGGTGAGTGCCCCCATCTTCTTGGCGATACGCGCGATCACGGGCGCCGAACCCGTGCCCGTGCCACCGCCCATGCCGGCGGTGATGAAGACCATGTCGGTCTCGCCGAGCGCATCGGCGATCGTCTGCTCATCCTCCTCGGCCGACCGCCGCCCCTGTGAGGGGTCGCCGCCCGATCCGAGCCCGCGAGTGGTCTGGATCCCGATCTGGATGCGGGCCGGCGCCAGCGACTGGCCGAGCGCCTGCATGTCGGTGTTGGCGGCGATGAACTCCACGCCACGCAGGCCCGCGCCGATCATGCGGTTGACCGCATTGCCGCCGGCACCGCCGCAGCCGATCACCTTGAGTCGCGCCGCCGAGGTGCGGTCGATGTCGAGTTCGAACATGGACATGAGGCACGTCTCCTTGTGCCGGTGGGAAGTGGGCCCGGGTGGCCATCCTGGCCCCGAGCGGCGGGTCTAGAACAGATTCGCGAACCAGCTGCGGATGTCGAACGAGCGGCCGCGCGGGGCCTGCGCCGAGTGGTCGGTGAAGAGCGAGGCGGTGCCGCCCTCGGTCTGCGCGCCCTGCAGCACCAGCCCGACGCCGGTGGCATGTCGCGGATCGGCGACGTTCTCGGACAAGCCGCCCACGCCGCGCGGCGAGCCGAGCCGCACGGGCATCTCGAACACCTGCTCGGCCAGTTCGCTGATGCCGGGCAGCAACGAGGCACCGCCGGTGAGCACGACCCCGCCGCCGAGCATCTCGGCGAAGTGCTGCTTGCGCACCTCGCGGTTGGCGAGTTGGAAGATCTCCTCCATGCGCGGCTCGATCATGGAGGCGAGCGTGTGCCGCGAGATCTCGCGGTCGCCCCGCCCCCCCACTCCCGGCACGAGCAGCATGGACTCCGCGGACACCATCGACGCCAGCGCCGCACCATGCTGCAGCTTGATCGCCTCGGCCTTGTCGATCGGCGTGCGCAGCCCGATCGCGATGTCGCTGGTCACGTTGGTGCCGCCGAACGGCACGATGTGCGTGTGGCGGATCGAGCCGTCGAGGTGGATCGCCAGGTCGGTGGTGCCGCCACCGATGTCGAGCAGCACGACCCCGAGCTTCTTCTCATCGTCATCGAGCACCGCGAGGGAGGAGGCGAGCGGCTCGAGCACGAGGTCGTACACCTTGAGGCCGGCGCGCTGGATCGCGCGGCAGATGTTCTTGGCCGACGTGACCGCGCCCGTGATGATGTGCACCTCGGCCTCGAGGCGCACACCGCTCATGCCCACGGGGTTCTGGATGCCGTCCTGGTCATCGACGATGAACTCCTGCGGGATCACATGGATGATCTCGCGGTCCATCGGGATGGCGATGGCCTTGGCGGCCTCGACCACGCGGTCGACGTCCGCCTGCGCGATCTCGTTGTCCTTGCGCGAGACCGCGACGACCCCGCGCGAGTTGATGCTGCGGATGTGGTCGCCCGCGATGCCGGCGTAGACGCCCTTGACCGTGACGCCGGCCATGCGCTCGGCCTCCTCGACCGCGCGCTCGATGCAGGCCACGACCTTCTCGAGTTCGACCACCGCGCCGCGGCGCAGCCCTTCGCTGGGCGCGGTCCCCACGCCGACGACACGGATGCCCTCGGAGGTGTGGTCGGCGATGATGCACGAGATCTTGGTCGTGCCGATGTCGAGACCGGCGAACGTCCGTGTCGCCTGGGCCATGGGGGCTCCCTCCCGCGCTGCGCGTCCAGTCCCTGGACTATGGTGCCGGACTGCGCTCGGCGACCGCCGCCGGATGCGCGTCCCGGATGATGATCTGTCCCTCGAACCGCAGGTCGACCTCCGCGGGCCTCATGCCCTTCTGCTCGAGGTCGGCCAGCGTGGCGCGCAGACCCGACAACTGCCGCACGCTCACGGGCCAGGCGCTGCCCACGACGCGCGTGCCTCCGATCAGCACGAGCCGCGTGAGGCGGGGATCGGAGACGTCGATCTCCGAGACCCGGCCGGCCAGCCGCAGCGCATGGTGACTCAAAGTCGCCGTCCACGCCAGTCCTCTCTGCACCGGCGCGATGCGGAGCTGAGCCCCCGGTGGGTGCCGCGAGGCGTCATAGCCGGTCAGCAGCGGCACGTCCGCCACGACCCCCGGCTGCAGCGGCTCGAGCAGCACGCCGCTCGTGTCCACCTCCCACGGTTCGCCGTGCAGCACGGCCAGTGCGGGCACCCGTTCGCGCACCTGCACGCGCACCCCGCGCAGGCCCCGCCGCGAGACTCGCGCGTCCTCGATGCGCGGCACCCGCATGACCCGCTGGCGCACCTCGGCGAGATCGAGCGAGAGCAGGTCGTCGCCGGGTGAGACGGCAGCCGCGGTGCGCACGCGCTGGGCATCGAGGTAGCGCAGCCCGTCCACCTCGAGCGTGGTCACGACCGCGTGGTCGCGCCGCCACTCGCGCCAGGGCAGCGATCCGACGAGTGCGAGCACCGCGAGCACAGTGACCACCTGGAGCACCCGCCGCAGCCGGCCCGGAGCCGGCGCGGGGCCGCCGCGATGGAGCGCACGCCCCTGGTAGCGCGCCATCAGGCCCGCCCTGCCGCGACGCGCGCCGAGAGGCCGGCGAGCACCTCGTCGGCGAGCTTCCAGACGTCGCCAGCCCCGAGCGTCATGACAGTGTCGCCGGCGCGCGCCTCGGCGACGACGGCCGCGACCGCCGCCGCCGGTGCCGGCGCATGCTCCACCTGCCGCGCGCCCTGTGCGTGCGCGGCTGCGACGAGCGCTGCGGCGTCGGCGCCGGCGATGGGCGCCTCGCCCGCGGCGTACACGTCGAGCACCCAGGCGCGATCGGCGTCGGTGAAGCAGCCGCCGAACTCGGTCCGGAGCGCCGCGGTGCGCGAATAGCGGTGCGGCTGGAACAGCACCAGCACGCGGCCGCCCAGACTGCGCGCGGCCGCCAGCGTGGCCGCGACCTCGGTCGGATGATGCCCGTAGTCGTCGACCACGCGCACGCCCGCCGCCTCGCCGCGGGTCTCGAACCGCCGGCCCACGCCGCGGAACTCGCCGAGCGCCGCCGCGATGTGGCCGAACCCGACCTCGAGCTCGAGTCCCACCGCGACCGCAGCCAGCGCGTTGAGGGCGTTGTGACGGCCCGGCACGTGCAACTCGATGCGGCCCAGGCCGCGGCCCGCGGCGGTGATCCCGAAGGTGCTGCCGTGCGGCGTGAGCGTGATGTCGGTGCCACGGATCTCGGCGCGCTCGTCGGTGCCATAGAGCAGCGTGCGCTTGCGCACTTCGGGCAGGATCTCACGCACATGCGGATCGTCCACGCACATCACGCTCACGCCGTAGAACGGCACCCGGTTGGCGAAGTAGAGGAACGCCTGGCGGATCGACTCGATGCCGTCGTAGTGGTCGAGGTGCTCGCGGTCGATGTTGGTGATCACGACCACGGTCGGGTAGA
>CADEFY010000173.1 GCA_902826705.1 uncultured bacterium | reverse complement strand
AAAACCGGAAAGGTCGCAAGGCCTTCGAGGGTTCGAATCCCTCCCTCTCCGCCAGCCCGAGGCGTGCAAGGCGCGCCCCGAGCTTGCAACCCGAAGGCCCGCCAGGACGGCGGGCCGTTTCGTTTCAGGCCGCACCCACCTCCGAGGCATCCGCCCCCTCCGTCTCGAGCGCGATCCGCGCCGCATCCCCGCTCCCCCAGTCGAGCGCGGCGTGGATCAGCATGGCGGGCCACAGGCTGCCGGCGGCGGCCACCACGGCGCTCATGATCACGCCCACCAGGCTGCTCTGCAGGATGCCCGGCAGCCCCTGGTACAGGTGCGCCACGCCGAACAGCGCAGCCGTCAGCGCAGCCGCCACCCACGGGCCGGCCACCGCGGCGATCACCCACGTCACATAGCCGCGGAACATGAGTTCCTCGCACACGCCGGCCGTCACGCTCACCGCGCGGAACCAGGTCTGCTCGTGCGCGTCGTGCGGCAGCACCTCGCGCACGCCCGCCAGCTTGGCGCGCACCATGGCGCGCGTGTCACGGCTCGCGACGATGCCCCGCGTCTGCAGCGCCATCATCACCACGACGCCCAGCGCCACCGCGACCAGCGCCCACGCCAGCCAGCCGCTGCCCCAGCCCAGGCCCAGCGCGGGCAGCGATCGGCCCTGCGCCAGCCATGCCACCAGGATCACGGCCGCCAGCACCCACTGGTGCTGGATCGTCTCGCGGTAGCCCTTCACGCGCGCGCCGGGCACACCGTCGCGCAGCGCGCGCTGGAACTTGGGCCAGCTCACCAGGTTCTGCTGCAGCGGCCACAGCACGGCCACGATCGCGGCCAGGATCCAGTCGATCAGGGTGGGCATGGGAGGTCCTCCAGGGTCCGGGGTCCGAGCGTCAACGGCGATTGTTCAGAGTCTCCTGAATAATCGCCGCCGTTGTCAATGGGCGATCCGCCCCGCTACCGTGGCCGCATGCCCAAGCCTCGCAGGCCGCGCCCGGCGCCCCAGTCGCAACTGGCCCAGATGCGCGCGCTGGCGCACCCGCTGCGCCTGCAGTTGCTCGAGCTGTTCGCGCGCGAGCCACGCACCACCAAGCAGGCCGCGCAGGTGCTGGGGCAGCCGCCCACCCGGCTCTACCACCACGTGGCGGCGCTCGAGCGCGTGGGGCTGGTGCGCCTCACGCGCACGCGGCGCAACCGGGGCACGATCGAGAAGTACTTCGAGGGCGTCGTGCCCGCGGCACGCGCGGGGGGCGCGGCGCCGGTGGGCGCGATCTCGCACGCCTACGAGGACTCGGGGCCGGCGGCCGGGCACGTGGCGCACACGATCCTGGCCGAGGCCGAGGCCGAGTTCCACGCGGCCCTCCGCGAGCCGGCCAGCGCCCCGCCGGGTGCCCGGCCGCTGGCGCTGCGGGCCGCGGTGTACGCCACGCGAGCGCAGATCACGCAGCTCCAGCGCACCTGGCTGGCGGCGCTGCGCAAGCTGAGCGCCCAGCCGGGGCCCACGGGCCGCGGCCCGCGCGCCACCCACCGCTGGACGCTCACGGCTGCCATCGTGCCCGTGCCGCTCGGCGCGCCGGCCACGCCCACCGCGCCGACGCGCGCCAAGGTGCGCCCGAGGCCCCGTCGCCCCCGCTAGTTGAACCGCCAAAGCGTTGCAGCTACTGTCCTTCACCGCATCTCTGCGGAGAGGTGTCCGAGTGGTCGAAGGAGCACGATTGGAAATCGTGTAGACGTGAAAGCGTCTCGAGGGTTCGAATCCCTCTCTCTCCGCCATCTGCTCAACCGCCACGCTCGCTTCGGGAGGCTCCTCGCATGGAACGCAACACGCACCAGCGTCGTGCGATCCACAAGGTGATCCAGGACTCCGGCCGCCCCGTGGGCCCGCCCGAGATCTTCGAACTGGCCCGTGCGCAGGCGCCCGGCCTGGGGATCGCCACGGTCTACCGCTGCATCAACCGCATGCTCGACGAGGGCACGATCGTCGCGGTCGACCTGCCGGGCGAGGCGCCGCGCTACGAGATGGCGGGCAAGGACCACCACCATCACTTCCGCTGCAACGCGTGCAACAAGGTCTTCGACCTGCTCGCGTGCGCGGAGAAGTTCGCCGACCTCACGCCCAAGGGGTTCCAGCTCGAGAGCCACGAGGTGTACCTGTTCGGGCGTTGCGACACCTGCGTCGCCACGGTCTGAACGCCGTGCACGGAGCCGCGCGCGGCAGGCACCCCAGCGCTTGACCGGACCGCGCGATCCGCGGATATTCGCCGCCCACGTCGCTGCTGCACGGGGCTATTGCAGCGCGTCGTGAACGCCTTTCGCAGTGCCAGAAATCGGTGGGGATGTAGCTCAGCTGGGAGAGCGCCTCGTTCGCAACGAGGAGGTCGTCGGTTCGATCCCGATCATCTCCACCATCTCATCTCGGGCCAGGCCCAGCGCGATTCCGGAATCGTGAACCCCGTCAGGACCGGAAGGTAGCAGCGGTAAGCGACCCTTCGGGTGCGCCGCTGGTTCCCCTGGCCCGTACCTCGCGGCGCCCGCAGCAACCGGAGCCATGGCTCATCGCGCGCTGACTCTCAAGTACCGGCCGCAGGTGTTCTCGGACCTGATCGGCCAGGACCACGTCAGCACGGTCATCGGCCGCGCGCTCGAAGCCGGCCGCATCGCCCACGCGTTCCTGTTCACGGGAGCGCGCGGCGTGGGCAAGACGACCAGCGCCCGGTTGCTGGCCAAGGCGCTCAACTGCTCCAAGCGCACGCCCGGCAGCCCCGACCCGTGCAACGCCTGCGAGCAGTGCGCCGAGATCACGGCCGGCATCTCGCTCGACGTGGTCGAGATCGACGGCGCCAGCAACCGCGGCATCGACGACGTGCAGAGCCTGCGCGAGAAGGTGCGCTTCGCGCCCACGTCGGGCCGCTACCGCATCGTGATCATCGACGAGGGGCACCAGCTCTCCAAGGACGCGTTCGCCGCCCTGCTCAAGACGCTCGAGGAGCCGCCGGCGCACGTGAACTTCATCTTCGCGACCACCGAGCCGCAGAAGCTGCCCGACACGATCCGCTCGCGCACGCAGCGGTTCGACTTCGCGCGCGTCGCGCTGCGAAAGGTCGCCGATCGGCTGCTCGAGATCCAGCGCCGCGAAGCGGCCGATCCCGAGGGCACGCGCTTCACCATCACCGACGGCGCCGCACTGCTGATCGCCCACAAGGGCGAGGGCTCCATGCGCGACTCGGTCTCGGCGCTCGACCAGGTGGTGTCGGCCGGCGAGCCCGAGGTGAACGAGGATCTCGTGCGGCGCGTGCTCGGCATCGCCGACCGCGAGGTGTTCTTCCGCTTGGGCGAGGCGATCCTCGCGCGCGACCCCAGCCGCACGCTCACCGCGCTGCATGCGTCGTTCGAGAAGGGCCTCGACCCGCGCGAGCTGGCCGAGGGCCTGGCCGAGCACGTGCGCGACATCCTGGTCGTGCAGCTCGACCGCGAGCGTGCGGCGGAGCTCGTGGCAGTCTCATCCGAGGACCTTGCGCGGCTCGCCGCACAGGGCGAGTCCTGGACCGAGACCGACCTGCTTCGCCTGGTGCGCATCGCCACCGACGTGCAGTGGCCCATGCGCGACAGCGCGCAGCCGCTCGTGCATCTCGAGGCGGCCGTGCTGCAGATGGCCACGCTCGAGCCGGCCGAGAGCATGGCCACGCTCCTCGCGCGGCTCGAGGCGCTCGAGGCGCGGCTCACGGGGGGCGCGCCTGCGGCCCCGCGCGCGCCATCGGGCGCGGGCGCGCCGGCCGCACCGCCGCGCAGCGCGGCCCCCACGCGCGGCGCGTCCATGGCGCCGCTGTCGCCTGCGGCCGCGACGCGCGCCGCGGTCGCACCGCCGGCATCGCCGGCCGCGCCGCGCACCATGAGCGCGCCGCCGCGTGCGAGCGCACCGGCCACGCACTCGGCGCCGCCCGCGGCCGCGCTCGACGCGCCGCGTGCCAGCAGCGCCACCGCCGCCGTGGCCGTGGCCGAGCCGCCCACGGCCGCCGCGCCACAGCTCGACGACACGATCCTCGAGCACTGGTCGCGCACGATCGCCAGCGTCAACCCGCACAAGCGCATGCTCGGCGCGTTCCTCGAGGAGTGCACGTTCCAGGGCGTGCTCGGCGACGCCGCGCACCTCGCCATGGACAGCCTGCATCAGGCGGTGATCGACGCGCCGGAGCACCGCACGCTGATCCACGCCGCGCTCACCGAGGTGTTCGGCCGCACGATGACACTGCAGTGCGTGCCGTACGCTCCCGGCCAGGCGCCGCGGCCGCGCACCGAGACCGATGTCCGCCCCATGATCGACAAGGCCCGTGCGTTCTTCGATGGTGAACCCATCGAGCGCCGCGGCCCCAAGGGAGACCGCTGACCATGATGAAGAGCTTCGGCGACCTCATGAAGCAGGCGCAGAAGGTGCAGAAGCAGATGGGCGAGCTGCAGGACCGGCTCGCCGAGGACCGCTACGAGGCGTCGTCCGGCGGTGGCGCGGTGAAGGTGGTGGTGGACGGCAAGCAGATGCTGCTCACGATCACGATCGATCCCAAGGCCATGGACGAGAAGGACCCCACGATCCTCGAGGACCTGATCCTCACCGCGGTCGGCGAAGCGCAGCGTGCCTCGGCCGAGAAGATGGCGGCGGAGTACGGCAAGCTGACGGGCGGCTTCAAGATGCCCTTCTGAGCGGCACGAGCCCCCGTTCGTGTACAGCTCACGATTCCTCGAGCTCCTCGTGGAGGAGCTGACCAAGCTGCCGAGCATCGGGCAGAAGAGCGCCCAGCGCCTGGCGTTGCACCTGCTGCGCGTGCCCAAGGAGGACGCGCTCCGCCTGGCCGACGCGATCCGCGACGTGCGCGAGCGCGTGGGCTTCTGCGGCACGTGCGGCAACTTCAGCGAGGCCGATCCGTGCGCGCTGTGCACCGATCCGCGCCGCGAGGGCGGCCTGGTGTGCGTGGTCGAGCAGCCCGGTGATGTGCTGGCGTTCGAGCGTACGGGCGCGTTCCGCGGCCGCTACCATGTGCTCGGCGGCGCCCTGAGCCCGCTCGAGGGCACGAGCCCCGAGCAGCTGCGCATCCGCGAGCTGCTCGAGCGCCTGCGCTCGGGCGAGGTGCGCGAGGTGATCCTGGCCACCAACCCCAACGTGAACGGCGAGGCCACGGCGCTCTACCTGTCGCGGCTGCTCACGCCGCTCGGCGTGCGCGTCACGCGCATCGCGCGCGGCGTGCCGATGGGCTCCGACCTCGAGTACTCCGACCTGGTCACGCTCTCGCGCGCGCTCGAAGGGCGCCGCGAGGTCGAGTAGCCTCGCCGCCATGTGGGACTCCCTCGGGATCCTCGCGATCCCGCTGCTCGTGGGGCTCAACGGCATCTTCGTGGCGATCGAGTTCGCGCTGGTCTCGATCCGCTGGACCCGCGTGGAGCAGTTGGTCGAGCAGAACGTGCTCGGCGCCAAGGCCGTGGCCGACGCGGTGGGCAAGCTCAACGACTCGCTCGCCTCGATCCAGCTCGGCATCACGTTCACGAGCCTCGCCCTGGGTTGGGCCGGCGAGCCCGCGCTCGAGCACATCCTGGCGCCCCTGTTCGAGAACCTGCCCACACCGTGGGACCACAGCATCACCACCGGCATCGCGGTGGCGATCGCGTTCCTGTCGATCACCTACCTGCACATCGTGCTGGGCGAACTGGTGCCGCGCGCGATCGCGATCGAGCACGCCGAGCGCGTGGCCATCTGGCTCTCGCCGCCCATGCTCGTGTGGCGCGAGGTGACGCGCCCGCTGGTGTTCGTGATGCGCGGGTCCGGCAGCCTTGTGATCCGGCTGTTCCGGCTGCCCGAGCCCAAGCCCGAGCAGCAGGTGCACTCGGCCGAGGAGATCGAACTCCTGGTCGATGAAGGCGAAGAAGCCGGCGTCATCCCCGCCGACGAGGCCAAGTACGTGCGCGCCGTGTTCGAGTTGAGCGACAAGCGCGTCCGCGACGTGATGGTGCCGCGCGAACGCGTCGTCACACTGTCGCTGCGCGCCACCGAGGACGAGATCCTCGAGACCGCGCGCGAGACCGCCCACACGCGCATGCCGGTGTGGGAGAACGACCACGACGACATCGTGGGCGTAGTCAACACCAAGGACCTGTTCCATGTGTTCAGCATGAAGGGCCTGGTGATCCTGATGGACGCGCTCTACCCCGCGGTGTTCGTGAGCCCCGATCTCGCCGTGTCCAAGTGCATGAACCTGTTCCGGCGCGAGAAGCGGCAGATGGCGGTGGTGCGGGGGGCCGAGGGCGAGTTCCTGGGGATCGTGACGCTGGAGGACATCCTCGAGGAGATCGTGGGCGAGATCGAGGATGAGCATGATTGACGCAGCGGCTCCGCTGCGCGGGGCTCTCGCTCTCTGGGCGCGTCTGTCGGGCCGGGGGCGTGGGTGGAGCGGCCGTTCGCCTTCGCATCCTGCTCCGGCTCTCTGAGGCTGAGCATCGGTTCCGCCATCCTGGCTCCACCGACGCTCAGACTCGCCGCTCCACCCACGCCCCCGGCCCTCCCTTCGTGCACGTCGAGCGGTGGGGGTGATGGGAGTGGAAGAGGCCGCGGGGTGAAGTGGGGCTAGGGAGAGGAGGCAGGGGCCCGCGTGCACTGCA
>CADEFY010000172.1 GCA_902826705.1 uncultured bacterium | reverse complement strand
CGCGGCAGCCGAGCTCCGCGACTCGCTGTGGCGAGCACCCGATTCCACGCTCCGCCCGGTGCCGATCTCCGGCGTGAGGGTTCAGGCTCCGCGGCCGCACGCGGCTGCCAGCACCCCGATCCACCTGACGGGGCGCCGACTGCGCGAGGCCATGGGGCGTACGATCGCAGAGACGTTGGACGGCGAACCCGGCGTGGCCCAGCGGACGATGGGGCCCGCCCCGGCGAGACCGGTGCTCCGCGGTCTGTCCGGCCATCGCCTCGCCGTGCTCGAGGATGGCGGCGGGACCGGCGATCTGTCGGCTTCAGCGCCGGACCACGCAGTCGTGATCGACGCGCTCTCGAGCAGCTCGGTGGATGTGATCCGCGGCCCCGATGCCCTCATGCTCGGATCGAACACACTCGCCGGAGTGATCGACGTGCGACGCGAGCGGATCCCGCGCGTTCGACCCTCCGGTGTCACGGGCTCGTGGACCATGCAGGGCGAGTCGGTCCTGCGCGGAGGCGCATCCACGCTGTCCTTGGCCGGCCCTGCGGGGCCGCTGGCCTGGCGGCTCGAGGCCAGCGGTCGGCGCGCTGGCGATCTCGCGACGCCGATCGGGCGTCTGGGCAACTCCTGGCAGACGGCATCCGAGTGGGGCGGAGGCCTGTCCTGGCTCGGCCGGAGCCTGGACCTCGGGGTCTCGGCTTCGCGCACCGATATCGACTACGGCATCCCCGGGGGGTTCCTGGGAGGGCATCCCAATGGCGTCGACCTCGAACTCCAGCGCGAACACTCGGCGTTCGTGCTGGCGTGGCGCCCTCCGGCACTGCCGGTCGACGCGGTCGAGGCCGCTTGGCGCTGGTCGCGCTATGCGCACCGCGAGCTCGAGTCCACCGGTGCGTGCGGAGTGCGGTTCGGTGTGCTGACGGGCGAAGGGGAGGTGCGTACACGGTGGAGTGGCGCGGGCGACTGGGGCGACGGCGAGGCGGCACTGACCGGCGAGTACCGCGATCAGGCACAAGGCTGCCTGAGTTTCACGCCTCCCACGCGCGAGATCGCAGGCGCCGCTGCGCTGCGTCAGTCCTGGAGCCGAGGTCGTTGGGCCTGGCGCGCTGCCGTGCGAGCGGACCACCGCGTCGTCACGCCGAGCGAACGGGACTCCAACAAGGCCGGCGTGATCCGCGAGCGTCGATTCGCCGGGCTCTCCGCCGGGCTGTCGACGGCATTCGATGTCGCGACCGACTGGACGGTCACACTCAGTGCGATCAAGTCCTTCCAGGCGCCCAACCCGGAAGAGCTGTTCGCCGAGGGACCGCACTTGGCGGCCTACACCTACGAGATCGGGAACGCGGACCTCGAACCCGAGCACGGCATCGGCCTCGAGGCCCGAGTGCGATGGGCGGTGCCCGGACGTGATGTGACCCTGACCGGATTCGTCAATCGGATCGACGGGTACCTCTTCCCGCAGGACACGGGAGCGCTCGAAGTCGGCCCCGGGGAGAACGGGCTGCTGTCGCGTTTCCGGCTCGCCGGACTCGATGCCGGCCTATGGGGAGCGGAGACCGAGATGCGTTGGGCGTTCACTCCCACCTGGAGCGCAGAAGCCTCGGTCTCACTGGTGCAGGGGGCATTGCGTGACACGCGCCGCGCACTGCCGCAGATCCCTCCGGTCGCAGGTCGGCTCTCATTGCGCGCCACCCGTGGCGCATGGTCCGCGAGCGTGATGGCGGAGGGTGCCGCGTCCCAGCACCGCCTGGCGGAGTACGAGGCCGCCACTGCGGGCTGGCTGATCGCCAATGCGCAGTTGCAGTGGTCGCGAGCATGGCGGGGCCTCGCCAGCTCGGTCGTGGCGACGCTGGAGAACGCCGGAGACGCCGAATACCGTCAGCATCTCTCGCGTCTACGCAGCGTGATGCCCGAAGCGGGTCGGAGCCTGAAGCTGCTCTACCGGGTGCAATGGTGAGGCGCTGAATGTTGCCCCCCGTGGATCGAGCGTGACCTCGAAGCCGCGACCTTGACGCCCAGTGAGATGTCCGCCGGCCCCGACATCTGGGCCACGTGGGACGATCCGGTGCCGCTCTTCCTCAGTGAACCTCCTGTGGTCGAACACTCCGGACTCTGAAGTCGGCCCGGATTCCGGGCTTCCAGCCGTGGACGTGCGCCGGGCCGGAGGGCTATCTTCACGCTCGGCCGTGCACGCGCCCCCGCGGGTCGGGCGGCGGCGTGCCCTTCGACTCCCTCTGACATGAGGCACCCATGCCGCTTTCCCGCACCCTGACGCTGGCCGACGTCGCCGCGCCGCGCGCCAACGCGCTGATGCAGGTGACGCTCGTCGTGCTGGCCAGCCTGGTCACCGCGCTCGCCGCGCAGGTCGAGATCCGACTGCCGTGGACGCCGGTGCCGATCACCGGTCAGAGCTTCGCCGTGCTGCTCTCGGGCGTCGTGTTGGGCGCGCGTCGCGCGTTCGTGGCGCAGATGCTCTACTTGATCGAGGGCTGCGCCGGGCTGCCGGTGTTCTCCGGCGGCGCCGCGGGCTTCCTGCACCTCGTCGGGCCATCGGGCGGCTACCTCGTGGGCTTCCCGTTCGCCGCACTCGCCACGGGCCTGTTGGCCGAGCGCGCATGGGACCGCAAGCCGCTCACCATGTTCGTCACCATGCTCGCGGGCAGCAGCGTGATCTTCGCGCTGGGACTCGCGCAGCTCGCGCGCTTCATGCCGGGCGACCAGGTGCTGCAGTCGGGGCTGCTGCCGTTCCTGCCGGGCGACCTGATCAAGTCGGGCCTGGCGGCGGGCGTGTTCCCGTTGGTGTGGCGGTGGGTGGCGCGCATGGAGGGCCGTTCGTGAGCATCCGCACCATCGCGGTGCTGGGCGCAGGGCTCATGGGGCGCGGCATCGCGTACGTGTCCGCGCTGGGCGGCTATCGCACGCTGCTGCAGGACACCTCCGAGACGCAGCTCCAGAAGGCCGCCGATGACATCGGGGCGATCCTCGAGAAGGGTGTGGCCACGGGCAAGGTGGCCGATGCCGACGCGCTCGCGGCGCGCAAGAAGCTCGAGACCGTGCGCGCGCTCGACAAGGCCGCCGCCGAGGCCGACCTGGTGATCGAGGCGGTGCCCGAGCGCATCGACCTCAAGATCGAGCTGTTCGCCGAGCTCGACCGCATCGCGCCCAAGCACGCGATCCTCGCCAGCAACACATCGTCGCTGTCGATCACCGAGATGGCCGCCGCCACACGGCGCGCGCCGCAGGTGGTGGGCATGCACTTCTTCAACCCCGTGCATCGCATGAAGCTGCTCGAACTCGTGCGCGCGCTCGAGACCTCGGACGCCACGCTGCAGAGCTGCGAGGAAGTCGGCGTGCGCATGGGCAAGGACTGCGTGACCGTGCGCGAGTCGCCCGGGTTCGTCACCAGCCGCATCAACGCCATGATCGGCAACGAGGCCTTCTACATGCTGCAGGAGGGCGTGGCGAGCGCGCGGGACATCGACAAGGCCCTGAAGCTGGGGCTCAACCACCCCATGGGCCCGTTCGAACTGGTCGACCTCGTGGGCCTCGACACGCGCCTGTCCATCCTGCGGTTCCTGCAGCGCACGCTGGGCGACAAGTTCCGCCCGTGCCCGCTGCTCGAACAGTACGTCGCCGCCGGGCGGCTGGGTCGCAAGTCCGGCCGCGGCGTGTACGACTACTCCGAGTCCGCCTGATCCTGCCGCATCCGAGGAGCCCCGCTCGCATGTCCCGCAGTCCGCGCACCCACGCAGCCGAGGCCGCTCCGGCGTTCGCGTCGCAGCGGGCGGGCGCGAGCGCCAAGGAACTGCTGCTGTTCGAACTGCAGCGCGCCCGAGTCGCGGTGCAGGCCGCGGTGCAGGGCGTGGCACCCGGCTCTGCCGAGCGGCCACTGGCGCCCGGCAAGTGGACGCTGCGCGAGATGGTGTTGCACCTGGCCGTGCGCGACCGCGTGCGGCTCGAGGAGTTCGAGCGCGTGCTCGCGGGCGACGACGCGTCGTGGAGGGGCGCCGATGACACGCGCATGGCCGAGATCAACGAGGCGCATCTGGCGCCGCTGCGCCACCACTCCTGGGACGAAGCGCTGCGCCTCATGCAGACGACGCGCGACCAGCTCATGACCCGCGTGCACGCCGTGCCCGCCGATCCCGACTCGCGGTGGAGCGAGGCGCATGCGTTCGGTCGCATGCTGCTCGCACTGCCACCCCATGACCGCAAGCACGCCGAGCAGATCAAGCGCGCCCGCATCGGCGCGAAGGGAGACTCGCATGTCTGACACACTCGCCCCGGTGCGCCCGGGCAAGCTGATCATCGACGGCGCCGCGGTGGATGCGGCCTCGGGCCGCACCTTCACCACCATGAACCCGGCCACCGAGGAGCCGATCACCCAGGTGGCCGAGGCGGGGGCCGACGACGTCGACCGCGCGGTGCGTGCCGCACGCAAGGCGTTCGATGAGGGTCCGTGGTCGCGCATGAAGGCGATCGACCGCGCGCGCGTGATCTGGAAGCTGGGCGACCTGGTGCTCGCGCACGCCGACGAGATCGCGAGGCTCGAGACGCTCGACAACGGCAAGCCGATCCTCGAGTCGCGCCACGTCGACATCGACATGGTCGCGCGCACGTTCCACTACTTCGCCGGCTGGGCCACCAAGCTCTCGGGGGACACCACGTCGATCAACCCCGCGTGGGCCACCTACACGCTGCGCGAGCCGATCGGCGTGCTGGGCGCGATCATCCCGTGGAACTTCCCCATGATCATGGTGGGCTGGAAGGCGGCACCGGCGCTCGCGGCGGGGAACACGGTGGTGATCAAGCCCGCCGAGCTCACGCCGCTCTCGGCGCTCCGCATCGGCGAGCTGGCACTGGAGGCCGGTCTGCCCCCGGGCGTGCTCAACATCGTCTCGGGCAAGGGCTCGGTCGCGGGGGAGGCGCTCGTGCGCCACCCGATGGTGGACAAGATCAGCTTCACGGGCAGCACCGCGGTGGGCCAGCACATCATGCGCACGGCGGCCGACCAGGTGAAGAAGGTCACGCTCGAACTGGGCGGTAAGTCGCCCAACATCGTGTTCGCCGACGCCGACCTCGAGGCGGCGCTGCGCGGCGTGACGATGGGCATCTTCTACGGCAAGGGCGAGGTCTGCGCCGCCGGGTCACGCGCGCTGGTCGAGCGGTCGATCTACGACGACTTCGTCGCCAAGCTCGCCGAGCGCGCCAAGAAGCTGGTGCCGGGCGATCCGCTCGACATGAAGACGCGCCTGGGCTCGATCGTGTCGCAGAAGCAGATGGAGTCGGTGCTCGGCTACGTCGAGAAGGGCGTCGCCGAAGGCGCCCAGCTCGTCGCGGGCGGCCAGCGTCAGCCCGTCAACGGCAAGGGCTGGTTCGTGCAGGCCACCGTGCTCGCCCAGGTGCAGAACTCGATGACCGTGGCGCAGGAGGAGATCTTCGGCCCCGTGCTGTCGGTGATCCCGTTCGACGACGTCGACGACGCGGTCGCCAAGGCCAACGACTCGCCCTATGGCCTGGCCTCGGGCGTGTGGACCGACGACGTGAAGAAGGCGCACCGTGTCTCGCGCGCGCTCAAGGCGGGCACGGTGTGGGTGAACATGTACAACTTCTATGACCCCGGCATGCCGTTCGGCGGCACCAAGCAGTCGGGTTTCGGGCGCGACCTGGGCCCCGACTGCCTCGCGGACGTCACGCAGGCCAAGAGCGTCTTCCTCAACCTGGAGTAGGCTGGCCGGCCATGGGCCGTCTGCACTCGATCCTGCTGCTCTCCCCGGACATCGCCCGGCAGCGCGCGTGGTATGGCGCGCAGCTCGGGCTGACGCCCGTGAGCGCCGCGGAGCCTGATGCGTTCGCGACGCGCGGCGCCACGCTGGCGCTGGTGGCGAGCGACACGGCTGCGATCGAGCTGGTGATCGCCGTGGCGGGACTGGCGGCTCGCGTGGCCGCGATCCGCGCGCGCGGCGCCGACGTGGATCACACGGCGGGTGAGACCGAGGCGAGCCTGACCGATCCGGACGGCAACCGCCTGCGCCTGGTCGAGGACGCGGGTGCGCCGGGCGGCAAGTGGCCGGTGCTGTCCCACGTGATCGTCAACACGCACGACCTCGCACGCGCCGGACACTTCTACCGCGACGCGCTCGGGCTCAAGCTGGCCGACGACACCGGCGCGTTCCTCGAGATGGAGAGCGGCGACTGCCGCCTGCTGCTGCACGACGCCAGCGACACGCTCGGCATCGCGCTGCACGCCGACCAGCGCGTCACGTTCGCGCTGAGCGATGACGACCTGGACCAGTGGGCCGAGGAGCTGCGCGAGCGCGGCGTGTCGTTCGCGACCGCGCCCATGGACGAGGAGCTGGGCCGCATGGCCGAGGTCGAGGACGCCGACGGCTGGTTCGTCGTGCTGCGCGGTCCCGGCACCGAGCTCGGCCGCGAGGAGGACCTTGCTGCGGAGTACGCCGACGAGGACACGCTGCACTCAGGCGGCGCGCGCCGCAGTCTCGATCCCGGCGATGCCGGTCAGCGCCCCGCGTTCGGATCGCGCAAGCTGGTCAAGCGCCGTGTCGAGCGCGTGGCGACCAAGGGCTTCGAGCAGTTGAACCGCGGCCGCGACGATGCCCGCGGCGCCGAGCTGCCGCCGCTGCCGCGCA